>JANPJI010000747.1:0-3212 GCA_031425425.1 Rubricoccaceae bacterium | reverse complement strand
CGTTCGAGGCGCTCGCGGAGCTCGGCCAGCGAGTGCGCGCCCATGTGGTCGCGCCAGACGGGCAGCGCGTTGAGGACGCCCGTCGCGAAGAGCGTCGCGGCCGGCGTGGTGAAGAACGTGTCGCCGGCGGCGAGCGGGAAGACGCGCCCGGCGACGCCCGGCGGGACGGCCGCGGCGAGCACGAGCGCGTCGAGGTGGCTCGCGTGGTTGGCGACGAGCACGTACGGCGGCGCGGCCGGGAGGTGCTCGCGGCCGGTCACGGCGAGGCGGTGGACCGTTCGCAGGTATGCGCGCATCGCGCGCCGCCACATCCAGCCCGACGTCGCGCCGAGCGGGCCGGCCTCGCGCTGGAGGCTTTTGCGCCGCTCGCCCGGCGTCAGGCCGAGGTCGTGGGCGGGGTCGTAGCGCCAGTCGTCCACGGCGTCAGGGGATGGCGAGGAGGCGCGAGAGGATGCGCGTCGGCTCCGTCAGCCCGATGCCGTTGAAGTAGCCGACGTAGTGGTACACGACCGGCGCGACGAGCAGCAGGCTGTCGAAGCGGTCCAGCAGGCCGCCGTGGCCGGGCAGGCGCGCGCCCATGTCCTTGATCCCGATGTCGCGCTTGGCCGACGACAGCACGAGGTCGCCGGCCTGCCCGGCGACGCTCACGAGCAGGCCGAGCACGATCAGCGCACCCGGCCGCCCGGCGGGCGTCCCGCCCAGGACGAGCCCGCCGAGGAGGGCCGTCAGCACGGTCGTCCCGACGAGCGCGCCGAGCGCCCCGGCGCGCGTCTTGCCGGGGCTCGTGTTCGGGAGCAGCTTCGTCTTCCCGAACGGCTTGCCCGCGAGGTAGGCGAAGATGTCGTTCAGCTCGACCGTCAGCAGGATGAGCAGGAGGAGGGGCCGGTAGCCGGGGTCGTTGGCGAGGTAGCCCAGGTAGCCGAGGCCGTGGACGAACAGCAGCAGGCTCACCACGCCCAGCCCGAAGCGCTGCAGGTAGCCCTGCGGATGGTCCCGCAGGACGGCCACGGCGGCCATGAGGGACACGGCGAGGCTCGGGATCGCGACGAAGAAGCCGTACCAGTGATCCGCCACGGCGTACGTCGTGCACACGAGCGCAACGCCGACGACGGCCGCGAGGGCTCGGTCGCGGAAGAGGCCGGTCGCGCGGGCGAACTCGCCGAAGCACAGTGCGCTGAGCAGCGCCACGCCCGCGATGACCCACGCCGCCCCGAGCAGGACGGGTCCGATCAGGAGGGGGATCAGAATGGCCCACGACCGGATTCGGAGCATCAACTCGCGGTGCGTCTCGTCGGTCGTCTTGCCCATCCTGTGCAGCGCGAGCACGACCGCGGCGCTGATCGGGAGCAGGGCCATGACGGCGATGGTCACGCCGAGCGTGAGCGGGTGCTCGAACGCGTCGCGGTACTCGAACAGGCGGTGCGCGGTCTGGGGGTCCATCAGGCGAGGGGCGCTGCGGCGCGGAGGTCGGCGGCGATGACGCCGAGGCGGCGCACGACCGTCACGGCCCCGCCCGCGACGACGGCCCCGAGCGCCCACGCGGGAACGTGCCACGCCGCGGGCGTGGCCGTGGCGACGAGCGCGGCGAGCGTCACGGCCGCCATCCGGTGCGGCTTCGCCATCGGCCCGCCGAACGCCTGCCGCGCCCCGGCCGCGACGCCCGCCGCGCGGACGTACGCCACGAACAGCGCCATCGCCGTCGCGGCCCAGCCCAGGAACGGCAGGCCCCCGAGCGCGTAGCCGAACCCGACGAGCGTCGCGGCATCGCTCACGCGGTCCGGCACTTCGTTGTACAGCTCGCCCACCGCCGAGCGTCGCCCGCCCTCGACGGCGACCATGCCGTCGAGGAGGTTGCACAGCAGGCGGAGCTGCACGAGGAGCGCCCCGGCGAGCCACCACGGCCACGCGGGACCCGAGACGCGCGCCGTCGCCCAGAACGCGGCCCCGGCGGCGACGCCGAAGACCATCCCGGCGACCGAAATGCCGTTTGGCGACGCCCCGCGTGCCGCGAGGCCTGCCGCGGCGCGTTGCGAGAACGTCCACTGCCGCGAGGCGAGCGGCCGGCGGCCGGGGATCTCTGCTGGCATCATCGGCCCAGGAGGTACATCCCGCCGACGAGCAGCGCCATCCCGGCGAGGTGGACGGGCCGCACCGGCGCGCCACCGCCCAGCCACACGAGCACGGCCGCCCACGCGAAGGTCGAGGCGTAGACGGGGTACAGGACCGTCAGCGCCCCGCCGCGGCGGTAGGCGGCCACGAACAGCACCATCACGGCGACGTAGCACGCCACCCCGCCCCACAGCCGCGCGTTGACGAGGTAGCCGACGACCGTTCCGTCGGCCCGCTCCGCTCCGGACTTGTACAGCACCTGCCCGAGCGCGCCGAGGAAGGCGGCGACGGCGAACAACGCGACGGCGGCGGGCGACGTGGAGGGCATGGCGGCTCGGGCGGAGTGCCGGAGGGTACACACGCCGACCTGCGCGCTACATGGTGCAGACGGACCAGCCGCCGATACACACGCTGCGGACGCGTCCGGGGCGGAAGTCGTACAGCCACTCGTCGACACTCGCGGCGTCCAGAACGAGCATGTCGGCACGGGCACCGGGGACGAGCGAGCCGACCGTGCCAGCGAGTCCGAGCGCGCGGGCGGCGACGGACGTGGCCCCGGCGAGCGCCTCCGCGGGCGTCATGCGCTGGCGCGTACACGCGAGCCACAGCGCGAGGTGAAGGTCCAGGCTGGGGGCCGAGCCAGGGTTGAAATCCGTCGCCACTGCCACCGCTACGCCCGCGTCGAGGAGCCGCCGCGCCGGGAGGGGCTCGACGCCGAGCACGAGCGTCGCCGTCGGCAGGCTAACGGCGACGGTTCCGGCCGCGGCGAGTGCGGCGATGCCCGCCTCCGAGACGCACTCCAGGTGGTCCGCCGAGGCGGCCCCGACGCGCGCCGCGAGCGCGGCCCCGCCGGTGTCCGTGAGCTGGTCCGCGTGGAGCTTCGGCGTCATCCCGTGCGAGCGGCCGGCGGCAAAGACGCGCTCGGCCTCCGCGACCGTGAACGCGCCCTGCTCCACGAACGCGTCGCAGAACGCCGCGGAACCGGCCGCGGCGGGGATGATCTCGTCGCAGACGAGCCGGACGTACGCCTCGCGGTCGGAGGCGTACTCGGGCGGAACGGTATGGGCGGCGAGGAGCGTCGGGACGATCCGCTGCGGGCCGTC
>JANPJI010000746.1:0-4433 GCA_031425425.1 Rubricoccaceae bacterium | reverse complement strand
GCAACGGCCTCGCGCTCGGGGCCGCGGCGCTCGTCTCGGTGTACTACCTCGCCGGCCAGGGCGTGCGGCAGCACACGTCGTTCCTGGCCTTCTTCGCGCCCGTCAACGCCTTCGCGGCGCTTACGGCGCTGGCCGCCTGCTGGATGACCGGCACAAGCCTGGCCCTGCCGCCGGCGACGCTCGCGCTGTGCGTCGCGATGGCCGTCGGTCCGGGCCTCATCGGGCACGGCTCGTTCGCGGTCGCGCTGCGCTATGTCCCCGCGGCGACGCTGAGCCTGCTCAGCCTCGCCGAGCCCGTCCTCGCCTCGGCCATGGCTGTGGCCCTGTTCGGCGAGACGCCGACGGGGCTCGCGCTCGCCGGAATGGTCGCTGTGCTCGTGTCGATTGGCGTCGTCGTGACAGCCCGTCGTCCCGCCACCGAATCGGACGCCCCGGTTAGCTCCAGCGCTCCAGATCCGAGAAGTGCCGTCGGCTCCTCGCGAAGTGGTCCACGATGACGCTTCCGCGGTAGGGGGGGAGGACGAGGCGCGACTCGGGCCTGGGCCGCTCGATGGCTGGGACGGCCGCGCGGAAGTCGCGCCACGCCGCGACGACGGCGCGGGCCTCGGCGAGGCTGCCGGATGCGAGAGAGCGGGCTGCGGCAGCGGCGTCCAGCACCACGCGGCGGCGGAGGGCACGCCCCAAGTGCGGGTCCGGCAGGTTCTTCGCCAGCATCGCCAGCCCGTTGCGGTAGTTGAGGTACGTCTTGCGCGCCCCGCGCGGGAGCGACGCTCCGCCGAGGTGGAACACGCGGCTTGCGGGCTCCACGCGAATGCGCCCGCCGGCCCTTTGCAGCCGCCAGCACAGGTCGATCTCTTCCATGTGCATCCCGAAGGCCTCGTCGAAGCCGCCCGCGGCGAGGAACGCGTCGCGGCGCACGACGAGGGCGGCACCGGACGCCCAGAAAATGTCGCGGGCGTCGTCGTACTGCCCGTGGTCGGCTTCGAGCGTGTCGAACAGGCGGCCGCGCGTGAACGGGATGCCGTCGCGGTCCAGGAAGCCGCCCGAGGCGCCCGCGTACTCGAAGCGCGTGCGGTCGACGTGCTGGAGCAGCTTGGGCTGCACGGCGACGACGCCGGGGTCTTCGAAGGCGGCAACGAGCGGGCCGAGCCACTCCGGCGGGACCTCGACGTCGTTGTTGAGAAAGCAGACGAGGTCGCCGGTCGTGTGGGCGACCGCCGCGTTGTTGCCCCCGGCGAACAGAAGGTTCTCGGCGTGCCGGACGACGACGACGCCCGGGTGCGCCTCGGCCATCCACTCGGCCGTGCCGTCGGTGGAGGCGTTGTCTGCCACAACAACCTCGACGTCCGGGTGCTCGCTCGCGAGGACGGACGGCAGGAACCGCTCCAGGAGAGAGCGGCCGTTCCAGGTGACGACGACGATGGAGACGCGGGGCACGGCGCGAACGCAGGGGTGCCCCAAGCTATCCCAGGCGCCAACGCGGCCCCGAGTCCCACCACAGACCGGGGCCGCGCCAGCGTGCACCATCCCGGGACGTGCCCGCGCAGGCCGTGGCCGTGCGGGGCTATCCGCGATGCTCCCACACAGACCCGCTCGGGGCACCGATCTAACTCCTCCGCGAAACTCTTTTCGCATGTCGGCTCCAGCGGGCTGCGAAGATCCGGCGCGCCGTTGACCGGGACCGTCGGCCGTGCCACCTTCGCGCATCATCACCGCCTCAGCCATGACCCGTATCCGAGCCGGAATCCTCGGCGCGACCGGTGCCGTCGGCCAGACGTTCGTCCGGCTCCTCGCCGGCCACCCGCTCTTCGAGATCACCGCCCTCGCCGCGAGCGAGCGGTCCGCCGGCAAGCGCTACGCCGAGGCCGCCAACTGGATCTCCGACGCTGAAATCGACCCGGATGTGGCCGCGATGGAGGTCCGCCTCGTGGGCGACAACCTCCCGTGCGACGTCCTGTTCTCGGGGCTGGACGCGGCCGTCGCGGGCGACGCCGAGGCCGAGGCGGCACGGCGCGGCTACGTCGTCGTGTCGAACGCCCGCAACCACCGCATGGCCCTCGATGTCCCGCTCCTCGTCCCGGAGGTCAACCCGGACCACCTCGCGCTCGTGGACCGGCAGGCGTGGGGCGCGGGGCGCATCGTGACGAACCCGAACTGCTCGACCGTCGGCCTCGTGATGGCACTCCGGCCGCTGCACGACGCGTTCGGCGTCGAGGCCGTCCACGTCGTTACGATGCAGGCGCTCTCGGGCGCGGGCTACCCCGGCGTCCCGTCGCTGGACATCGTGGGCAACGTGGTCCCGTTCATCCCCGGCGAGGAGGAAAAGATGGCCGTCGAGACGCGCAAGATCCTCGGCACGCTGGGCGCAGCGGGCGTGGACGACGCCGAGATCGTCGTCTCGGCGCAGTGCTGCCGCGTGCCGGTCATCGACGGTCACACCGAGGCCGCGTCGGTCCGCTTTCGGTCGCCCGCCTCGGCCGAGGATGTCGCCGCGGCCCTCCGCGAGTGGACCTCGCCGCTCGCCGGGATGAACCTGCCGACCGCCCCGGAGCGGCCGCTCGCCGTGTTCGACGACCCGCGCTTTCCGCAGCCCCGCCGCCACGCCAACCTCGGGGGCGGGATGACGGTCTCCGTCGGCCGCATCCAGCCGTGCGCGGCCATCGCGCCCGCCGGGCACGGCGCACGGTTCGTCGTGCTGAGCCACAACACGGTCCGCGGCGCTGCCGGCGGGGCCATCCTCAACGCCGAACTGCTCCACGCGCAGGGGCGCCTCGTCCGCCGCGAGGCGGCGCTCGCCGCGTGACCGACCCCGCCGATGGCGTCCGCCGCGCTGTCCCGTCAGACCGTGCCGCGGCCGTGGCGCTGTGGACGGCGCTGCACCGGGAGCACGAGGCGCAGGACGCGCGCTACCGCCTTTCGGACGACGCGGCGGCGCGCTGGGCGACGGACTTCGGTACGTGGGTGCGGAGCGATGCGGACCGCGTCTGGCTCGCTGAATTAAACGGCGAGCCGGTCGGGCTGCTCACGGCGCACCTCTACACGCCCGCCCCGACGTTCCAGACGGCCGTGATGGTCTACGTGGACGATCTCTACCTCGCGCCCGAGGCGCGCGGACGTGGCCTCGCCGGGCAGCTTCTCAACGAGGCGCGGGCATGGGCCTTCGCCAACGAGGCGGCCGAGATCCGCGCCGGCGTGCTCGCCGCCAACCCGGCCGGCCGGGCGTTCTGGGCGAAGCAGGGCGCCGCAGACTTCTCCGTCGTCGTGACGATCGCGCTGGACGCGGAATGAGGCGGCAGACGCGCCGCCAAAATCGGTGCGGAGAACGGGCGGGCGTCTAGCTTGTCGGGACGTGTACCCGGCGACCTTGCATCCCACCCCGATTTCGATGAAGCAACGACTCGTCCGAGCCATCATGCCATTCGGGAGCACACGGCGCGTGCTCCGCGGACCGGCGCGCGGGATGCGCTTCGTCGTGGAGCCTGGTATCGGGCTGACGTATGCGCTCGGGACGGAATCCGCGGCGCCGCGGCACTTCGCCGAGCATATCCGGCCCGGGATGACGGTCTACGACGTCGGCGCGAACAAGGGGCAGATGGCGCTCCTGTATGCCGCGCTCGTCGGTGCGACTGGCCGGGTCGTCTCATTCGAGCCCTCGCCGCCGGAGTTTGCCAGCCTCGACGCCAACGTTCGGCTCAACGCCCTCGCGCACGTCCGGCTGGTCCAGGCCGCGGCGGCCGAGGCCGAGGGCAACCTCATGTTCACGTACGCCGCGGACCGCCCGACGCAGGGCAAGCTCGCCAGCGTCGAGCCGACGTACGAGAACGCCGGAGCCGAATCGTTTTCGGTCCGGACAGTGGCGCTCGACAGCCTGCTAGATTGCGAGCCGTTTCCGGACGTGATCAAGATCGACGTGGAGGGGGCCGCGGCGTCCGTGCTCCGGGGCGCCTCCCGGATCCTCGACGAGGCCAGCCCGCGGCTGTACATCGAGCTGCACGGGCCAGAGGAGCAAGCCGGCGTTCGCGACGAATTACTGGCGCGCGGCTACGTCGCCGAGACGATGGCGGGCGAGGTCGTTCCGGATCCGACGGACGGCTGGCAGAGCCCCCTCTGGGTTCACCGACCCGAGTCACGCCGTCCGTGATCTGTCAGAAGACCAGAGGGCAGGTACGTCGATCTCGGATTGTGGAATGGGGCGGGAGTCCTATCCTCGCCAGCCCAGGCACGTGCTTCGGCCGCACAGGCTCCTCGGCCGACCGAGACGTCGCCCTGTCACTCACTCAGCCCCCGCTCCCATGGAATGGTATCTCAAGGTCCTCCGGCAGTTCAGAGACTTCAGCGGCCGAGCACGCCGGAAAGAATACTGGATGTTCACGCTGATCAACGGCGTGATCGCGCTCATTCTGAGTGTGCTCGATCCCCTGCTGGGACTCAAC
>JANPJI010000745.1:0-5258 GCA_031425425.1 Rubricoccaceae bacterium | reverse complement strand
CTCATCGCGTCCATCGCCCCGAAGGTGGACGCCAACCCGTGGCTGCTCATCCCGACGTCGGTCTTCCTCGTCGGGTGCCTCGTGTCGCTCGTGTTCGCCGTCCTCTCGGCGCGGCCGCGCGTGCAGAGCCACGTCGTGTCGCTCGAAGAGAGCCGGCGGCACCACACCAACATTCTGTTTTTCGGCAACTTCGCCCATCTCACCCAGCCCGACTTTCTGCTGGCGATGAAGGAGCGGATGATGGACCCCGTCGCGCTCTACGAGATGATGATGGCGGACATCTACGGGGTCGGGTCGGTGCTGCAGCGCAAGTACGCGCTCCTGCGGGCGTCGTACGGGGCGTTCATCGTGGCGCTTGTCGTCGGCGTGGCCGGCTTCATCATCGTGTTCACCTACGCCGCGTTCTTCCAGTCCGGCCCCAGCGTCGTGTACCCCATCGGCGTGGACGCGGCGACGGGCGCGCCCGTCGCGGTGCCGCCGGCTACGCAGCCGGGGCTCCTCCCGTAGGTTCGGCCGTCGCCCGCCCCCGTTCCTCCTGGCTTCTCTCCCGATGAAGACGATCCTCCTGTTCCGCCACGCCAAATCCGACTGGACCGCCGAGACGCCGGACCACGAGCGCCCGCTCGCCGCCCGCGGGCACAAGGCGGCCATCAAGATGGGCCGCATCATCTCGGCCTCGGGATGCATGCCCGAACGGGCCATCGTGTCGTCGGCCGTGCGGACGCAGGAGACGGCCCGGCTCGCCGCCGAGGCGGGCTACTGGAAGGCCACCGTCCGGGCGACGGACGCGCTCTACGAGGCGACGCCCGAGGCCGTCCTCGCCGAGATCCAGCGCGAGGACGACGAGGCGGCGACGGTCGTCGTGATCGGGCACGAGCCGACGACGTCGCGCCTGTCGTCGCTGCTCGTCGGCGGCGGCTCGTTCGAGGTCAAGACGGCCTCCGTCGTCCGGATCGACGTCCCGGTCGTCCGCTGGGCGGACGTCGTGGCGGGCCGCGGCGCGCTCGTCTGGATGATCGCGCCGGACACGATCGACGTGGCGCGCTACCGCCAGCTCAAGAAGAAGGCGGAGAAGGCGCAGGAGAAGACGGCCGCGGCGGCCGTCCCGGCCTCGGTGTCCGCCTCGTCGACGGGCCACATCGAGATCGTCCCCGGCGCGGCCGAGGCCGCGGCACCGCAGGAGACGTTGTAGAGACGAGAGAGGGCGGGAAACCGCGGCCCGGCGGCGCACATACCACACGCCCCTCTCGCACGCGCCACGGCTCCGGCGCCCCGTCCGATGCCGGAAGGCCCCGAGGTCCGCCGCGCGGCGGACGCGCTCCACGCCGCCCTCGCAGGCCAGAGGCGCGTGGCCCTCTCGGCGCGGACGAAGGCGGCGCGGGCGTGGCTGGAGGCGTACCCCGACGCGTTCCGCGGCCGAACCGTCGAGCGCGTGTGGAGCCACGGCAAGATCCTCGTCGGCGAGACGGCGGCGGACGCGGACGGCGAGCGGGCGTTCTTCGCGAGCCACTTCATGATGTGGGGCCGCTGGCACGTCGTCGCGCCGGACGACGAGATGGCCCTCACGCGAGACCGCCGCGAGCGCGCCCGCATCGAGACGCCCGACGCCGTCGCGGTCCTGTTCTCGGCGCCCGTGTTCGAGGTCGGGCTAGGCGATCCGTACGCGCACGTCGCCCACCTGCCGACGCTCGGGCCGGACGTGCTCCCGCTCGGCGGTCCGTACGAGGCGGATGCGGTCCGCGAGCGGATGCTCGCGCAGCCGGACCGCACGGTCGGGGCCGCGCTCCTCGACCAGACCGTTCTCGCGGGCGTCGGCAACTACCTCCGCGCCGAGATCCTGTGGACGTGCCGGATCGACCCGTGGCGCACGGTCGGCGAGCTGGAGCCAGAGGAGTGGGCGTGCCTCGGCCGCGAGGTCCCGCGCGTCTGCGCGCGCGCCTACACCACCGGTGGGCGGACCGTCTCCGACGACGACCGCACGCGCCTCGTGTCCGAGCCCGGCATGACCTACAACGCGCCGCAGGAGTGGAGCACGCGCCACGCCGTCTTCCGGCGGACCAACCTGCCGTGCCTCCGCTGTGGCGAGCCCGTTCGCCAGAAGCGCCAGACGACGCGCGAGGACCCGACGGGCGAAGCCGGCGGCGACAAAGAGCGCATCATCTACTTCTGCCCCGTCTGCCAGGGCACGACCGTCCCGCTCGCTGCGGCGAAGCCGCGCGCGTTCGTCTCCGCCGACGCCCCGGACCGCGCCGCCGACACGGACGCCATCGACCCCGACGACGCCGTCGCGCCCACACCTCCGGACGCCGATGCCTGAGCCCGCCCGCTTCGCGGCCTTCGCCGAGGCCCTCCGCGACATCGCCGCCACGCCGGGACGCCTCGCCAAAGCCGACCGCCTCGGAGCGTTCCTCGCCGACATCGACGATGACGACCTCGCGCGCGCCGCGCGCTATGCAGCCGGCCGCGTCTTCCCGCTCGCTGACCAGCGGACCGTCAACGTCGGCGGGGCGCTCCTGCTCGGGGCGACGCAGGCCGCGACCGGGGCTGGCGCGGACGGCCTCCGGGCCGCGCTCGTCCGCCTCGGCGACCCGGGCGACGTCGCCGCGGAGGCGCTCGGCGACCGGCCCGGCTCGGCCCTCATGCTCGCCGACATCGAGCACGTCTTCGAGGCTCTCGCGGGGATGCGCGGCTCGAAGGCGCGCGGTGCGGCCGTCGCCGCCCTGCTCGCGCAGCTCGGAGCCGACGAGGCGCGCTTCGCGGTCCGCCTCCTCGCGGGTGACCTGCGGACCGGAATGCTCGACGGCGGCGTCGAGCTGGCCCTCTCGCGGGCGTTCGAGGCGACGGTCGCGGACCTCCAGCGGGCGCACATGCTCACCGGCGACATCGGCGAGACGGCTGTCCTCGCCCGCCACAGGCGTCTCGGGACGGCCGCGATGCGTCCCTTTCACCCGGTCAAGTTCATGCTCGCGACGGCCGCCGAGGACGCGGCCGACGTCGAGCGCCAGATCGAGGCGCCGTTTCTCGTCGAGGACAAGTTCGACGGCATCCGCGCACAGGCGCACGTCGCCTTCGACGCGCCGCCCGAGGCGGCTCCGGGAGTGGACGGCCCGATCGACCTCCACGGCGAGACGGTCGAGACGACGGCCGGGACGGTCCGCGTGGCCCTGTTCTCGCGGACGCTCGACGCCGTCGGCCGGTCGTTCCCGGACCTCACCGGCCCTCTCGCCGCGCTCGCCGCCCGCGCGACCGGCGGGCTCGTGCTCGACGGCGAGATCGTGCCCGTGGGGCCGGACGGGCGAATCGCGCCGTTCCAGGGGCTCCAGCCGCGCCTCGGTCGCAAGACGGTCACGCCGGCGATGCTCGCCGCGGCCCCCGCCGCGTTCGTCGTCTACGACGCGCTCGACCTCGACGGGCGCGTCCTCCTGGACGAGCCGCTCACCGAGCGCCAGGCCGCGCTCGACGGGCTCGGGCTGCCGCCGGCCGAGAGCCCGAGCACGGAGGCGCGCGTCTTCCGCTCGGTCGTCACGCCCGTCGCCGCGGCGAGCGATCTCGACGCCGCCTTCGACGCGGCGCGCGGGCGCGGCAACGAGGGGCTCATGATCAAGAAGGCCGGCTCGCTCTACCTGCCCGGCCGCCGCGGCCGCGACTGGCTCAAGCTCAAGAAGGCCCTCGCCACGCTCGACGTCGTCGTGACGTCGGTCGAGGTCGGCTCGGGCGGGCGGCGGCACCTCCTGAGCGACTTCACGTTCGCCGTCCGCGCGAGCGGCACAGACGACACGCTGCTGACGGTCGGCAAGGCGTACTCGGGCCTCACCGACGCCGAGCTGACCGAGCTCACGGCGTGGTTCGAGGCGCACACGCTCCAGACGTTCGCCCACGGCAAGGTCCGCGTCGTCCAGCCCGAGGTGGTCGTCGAGGTCGCCTTCGACCGGATCCAGCCGAGCCCGCGCCACAAGAGCGGCTTCGCGATGCGCTTCCCGCGGATCGTCCGCCTCCGGCCGGACAAACCCGTCTCCGAGATCGACACGCTGGAGTCCGTCGCCGCCCTCGCCGACCCGCCGCCATGATTCCCTACGACGACCGCATCGAGGCGTCCCTCGTCCCGTTCCACGCCTTCCTCGCCGCCGTTCCGCCCGGCGGCCACACGGTCGTGCTGTGCCACTTCGACGCCGACGGGCTCGCCGCCGGGGCGCTGTTCGGGCGCGGCCTGCCTCTTCTTGGGCTCGGACACGTGACCGTCGTGCCGTTCGGCCGCGACGAGTCCGCCTTCTCGGACGCCTCCCGCGAGCGGATCCGGGCGCTCCGGCCGGACGCGCTCGTCGTGACCGACCTCGGCGTGAACGAGGCCGGGACGCTCGAGGCCGACGGGATTCCGGTCCTGTACGTCGACCACCACCGCCCGAGCGGCCTGCCGGACGGCGCGTTCGTCGTCAGCGGCTACGACTGGGAACCGGTCCCGTGCTCGGCCGAGCTCGCCTACGCGCTCCTCGAGGCGGCCGTGCCGGACGTGGACGAGATGCGCACGCTGGACTGGATCGCGGCCGTCGGCGTGATCTCGGACCTCGGCGACAAGGCCCCGTGGCCGCCGCTCGCCGACGCCAAGCGGCGCCACACGGCGAAGGCGCTCAAGGAGGCGACCGTCCTCGTCAACGCCGCCCGCCGCGGGGCCACGTTCCGCGCCGACGAGGCGCTCGCGCTCCTGCTGGCGGCCGACGGCCCGCGCGACGTGGCCGACGCGCCGGAGGCGGCCCCGCTCCACGCGGCGAGGGCCGAGGTCGCGGCCGCGATGGCCGAGGCGCGCAAACAGGCACCCCTGTTCTCCGCGGACCAGCCGTTCGCCCTCGTCACAGTCGCCTCGCCGTGCCAGGTCCACCCGCTCATCGCGCAGCAGTGGCGCACGCGCCTGCCAAAGCATGCCGTGATCTGCGCCAACACGGCCTACCTGCCCGGCCTCGTCGCCTTCTCGACGCGGACGTCGCGGACTGACCTCGTGCTGCCGGCGATCTACCAGGCCATCGACACGCCGGGCTGGAACGGGCGGTGGGGCCACGGCCACGACCAGGCCTCGGGCGGGCACCTGCCGCCAGACGTCTTCAACGACGTCCTCGGCGCGCTCGGGTTCGCGCCCACCGCGCACGTCGAGACGCCGTAGCACGCGGTGCGGAGCTGGCCGATCTTGCAGGTTCGCCGCCACTTCAGCCGTGACCGAGTCGTTCGCCGCGCCCGTCCTCCGCTCCGTCTCGTGGCCGGGCTACCAC
>JANPJI010000744.1:0-2150 GCA_031425425.1 Rubricoccaceae bacterium | reverse complement strand
AGCCCGTTCCACGAGACGCAGGGCCGGGCGGGGGCCACGGGCGACGAGCAGGGCCTCTGGTTCGAGCTCTCCGAGGCGACCGCCCGGCAGCGGCGCGTCAAGATGACGTACTACGTGGCCAGCCGCGACGAGGCGACGGTGCGCGAGGTGGACCCGCTCGGGCTCGTCTACTACGCGGACCACTGGAACCTGATCGCCTACGACCACCTCCGCGAGGACGTCCGCAACTTCCGGCTGGACCAGATCCAGAAGCTCCGCACGCGCTTCGACACCTTCGAGCCGCCGGCCGGCTTCGACCTCCGCGAGTTCCTCCGCGAGCGCGGCGAGAGCCCCCGCAACGTCCGCATGACGGTCCGCTTCCAGGACCGCGCCTGGCGCTGGGCGCGCCCGCAGATGCCCGCCGACGTGGACCAGGAGATCGACGACGGGCCGGGCTGGACGCGCGTCACGTTCGAGTTCGAGAACGTGGACTACGTGGCCCGCTGGCTCCTGCGCTACGGCACCGACGCGCGCGTCGTCGAGCCGGACGCGCTCCGCACGGCCGTCGCGCGGCAGGCCCGTGCCGTCGCCGAGCAGTACGACGCGGCCGCCACGTAGGGCCGCGTCCGGCCCCGACAGGTGCCTGGGCGGTGGGACCGCACGTGCCGTCTTGCGCGGCTGAAGACGACCGGTAGGCTGTGGCGTGGCCTATGTTGTGTATCCGCGTGCCTTCCCAACCCCGAGTTCTCCCCGCGATGGAGCCGCAGGTCGCTGCCCGCCCCCGTTCCGCCCTCCGGCCCTCGCGCGTCGGTGCCGTGCTCTCGACGCAGCCCCACGACGGCGGCGGGCACCAGTACGCCACGACGGTCCTCGGGAGCCTCGGGCGGCTCGAAGACGGACCCGACCTGGCGCTGCTGGTCACGGGGGAGACCGACCCCGACCCCGACATCGCCGCAGTCTTTCCCCCGGCCCGCCGCTTCGGGCAGGCCGCCGACGACCAGCCGCAGGCGGCGGTGCACGAACCGCCCAGCGGGCTCGGTGCCCTCGCACGCCGGCTCGTCGGCGAGGGCCGCCTCCGCGCGGCGCTGCGCGCGGCGCGCCTCCGCCTCCGGCCTCCGGTCGGGCTCGACCCGGACCGCGTCTGCTGGCGCCCGGCCGAGACGGCGTGGCTGGACCGCGAGGGCCTCGACTGGACCTTCCACACGACGGCGACGGCGCTCGCCTTCGAGGCGGGCCGGCCGTTCGTCGCGCCCATCCACGACCTCCAGCACCGCCTGCAGCCGCACTTTCCTGAGGTCTCGGCCGGCGGCGAGGGGGCCTGGCGCGAGTACCTCTTTCGCAACCTCGCCCGCTACGCCACGCTCATCCTCGTGGACTCGGAGGTCGGTCGCGAGGACGCGCTCGAGTGCTACGGGCCGTTCGGCCTCCAAGCGGACCGGGTGAAGGTGCTCCCGTTTCGGCCGCCGCCGTACCTGGACCCGGCCCCGCCCGAGGCGGCGCGCGCTCGCGCCCGGGCGGCGTTCCAGCTTCCGGAGCGGTACCTGTTCTACCCGGCTCAGTTCTGGCCGCACAAGAACCACCTCCGGCTCGTCCAGGCGCTCGCCGTGCTCCGCGGGCGTGGCGAGGAGGTCCACATCGTGCTGTGCGGCGCGCACACGGGCGTGCACCGCGAGCAGGCGTTCGCGAGGGTTATGGAGGAGGCCGCGCGGAGCGGCGTCTCCGCACAGGTTCACGTCCTCGGGTACGTCGCCAACGCGGACATGTCCGCCCTCTACGCCGAGGCGGCGGGCGTCGTGATGCCGACCTTCTTCGGCCCGACCAACATCCCGGTGATCGAGGCGTGGGCGTTCGGCAAGCCGGTGCTCACGTGCGACATCCGCGGCGTGCGCGAGCAGGTCGGCGAGGCTGGCCTGCTCGTGGACCCGGCGTCTGTCGAGGCGCTCGCCGACGGCGTGGGCCGGCTGTGGACCGACGCCGCGCTCGGGGAGGCCCTCGTCGCCCGCGGGCGCGCCCGGCTCGCCGAGCGCTCGCCGGGGGCCTTCGACCGCGGCGTCGCCGCCGTCGTCGCCGAGGCAAACGAGCGCGTCCGTTCCGGCGACGCGCCCCTCTCCCGCCTCTCGGCAGCGCCGCGATGACCGACACACGCTTCCCGTTCGAGACGTTCTCGCACG
>JANPJI010000743.1:0-5175 GCA_031425425.1 Rubricoccaceae bacterium | reverse complement strand
GCGCGCGGCGAGCTGCCGGTTCACCTCGGCCATGCCGATCTGCATCGCCACGGAGCACGTGACCGCCTTGCGGGCGTGGTCGTCGTCCTGGATCGGCGCCCCGAAGATGACCAGGATGGCGTCGCCGATGAACTCGTCGATGGCCCCGTCGTGCTCGTCGACGATGTCCGTCATCACCGTGAGGTACACGTTGAGGAGCTCGACGACGCGCTGGGGGTCGAGCCGCTCGGCGAGCTGGGAGAAGCCCGAGATGTCGCTCATGAGGACCGAGACCTCGCGCTTCTGGCCGCCCTCGAAGGCCTCGG
The DNA here is from genome assembly GCA_031425425.1 of Rubricoccaceae bacterium. Lineage (GTDB taxonomy): Bacteria > Bacteroidota > Rhodothermia > Rhodothermales > Rubricoccaceae > DASVSE01. The sequence goes on along the minus strand of JANPJI010000743.1, from coordinate 4,870 downwards.
GGTCCGAGAGGACGGCCCCGGCGATCTTGTCCGAGAGGTACCGGATGATGGTGGCCCGGACCCGGTCGGCCTCGCGGTCCCGCTCGACGGCCTCCCTCGCCTGGCCGAGCGTGATCCGGAGGTCCTCCATGTTGATCGGCTTGGTGAGGAAGTCGAACGCGCCGCGGTTCATGGCCGTCCGGATGTTCTCCATGTCGCCGTAGGCCGTCACGACGACGGCCTTCATGTGGCGGCCCGTCTCGCCGAGCCGGCCGAGCAGCGTCAGCCCGTCCATGCGCGGCATGTTGATGTCCGTCACGACGACCTCGACGTCGGGGTGGGCCGCGAGGTGCTCGAGCGCCTCGACGCCGTCGGCGGCGAAGGCGAGCACGATCTCGCCGGCGCGGACCTGCTGCCGGAACGTCTGCCGGATGAGCGGCACGAGGTCGGGCTCGTCGTCGACGAAGAGGATGTTGAGGGCCTGCGGCATCGGGTGGCGGACGGTCGGGAGGGGGGCGCAGCCTGTGCAGGCGCGTACATCATCTGTACAGTACGCACGCAGTCTGGGTGAAGGCGCGTGGCCCGGGTACGCCTCAGGGGGGCCGCGGGGTTCTGCGGACCCGTCTCCCCGACCTCGATGCCTGTCTTCCGCACATCTCTCCGGCCCGCTGTGGCCGCCGCCTTCGCCCTCTGGACCCCTCTGGCCGCCGCCCAGGCCGTCCTCCCGGACTCCGTCGCGTCTGGCTCGACCGCCATGGATTCGACCGACCCTCTGGTCTGGGCGCGCCGCGTCGTCGCCGAGCGGCAGGCCGCAGAGGCCCGCCTCGCCGCACAGGCGGTGGACATCCGCGCAGCGGCCGGGCTGACGGGGTCTCCGGCGCGGACCGGCGCCGTGCTCTCGCACCTGTTCGTCCCGGCCGGGGCCGAGGCGCTCGTCGAACGCCAGGCCGGCGTCGTGCGCCGGCGGTTCGGGTCGGTCGAGGCCCGCGCCCGGCGCACCTTCCCGATGATCGAGCGCGCGCTGCGCCGCCGCGGGCTCCCGGACGACCTCAAGTACGTCGCCGTGATCGAGAGCGCGCTCGACCCCAACGCGGTCAGCCCGGCCGGCGCGGCCGGCCTGTGGCAGTTCATGCCCGGTACCGCGGCGGACTACGGGCTGGACTCGCTCGGCGTCCGCGACCCTGCCCGCGCCACCGATGCGGCCGTGCGCTACCTGGACCGCCTCGGGCGCGCGTTCGACGGCGACTGGCAGCTCGCGCTCGCGGCGTACAACTGCGGCCCCGGCCGCGTCCGGCGCCTCGTGGACGCGCATCGCACGCGGACGGGCACGCCGGCCCCCACGTTCTGGGACATCCACGACGCGCTCCCGGCCGAGACGCGCGCCTACGTCCCGCGCTTCATCGCCGCCGCGGCCCACTTCGGGTCGCGGGGCGCGTAACCGGCGGAGCGGCCTACTGCTGCTCGTCCAGCGTGATCACGCGGACGTCGTACGCGCCGACCTGGCCCGGCCCCTGCGTGGTCACGTCCACGGTCCACGTCCCGCTCTCGCTCTCGAACGGCCCGACGCGGACCGGCGTCTCGGCGCTGTACGCCTGCTGCCCGGACGTGCGGACGCCGCTCGGCGACGTGACGCGGAGGAAGCCGGTGAATCCGAGCGACATCAGGTCGATGTAGAATGCGCCGCGGGTCGTCGGGCGGAGCGTCAGCGTGTCGTAGAACTCGCCCTTGATCTGCTGCATGTCCTGGTAGTCCAGCCGGCCCGAAAACGTCGACACGACGGTCGCGGCGACGGCGCGGACGCGGACCTCGTAGGCCCCGCGCCCGTCGGTGCTGAAGGCCGTCGCGAGGAGCGTGTACGTCCCGCGCGCGGCGGGCGTGAACGACACCTGCGACGTGCGCGTGCTGCCGAAGTCGTCGTTGGTCCACTCCTGCCCGCCGGGGGCGCGGACGACGAGGTACGTGTCGAAGGCCTCGGCCGTCATGGTCACCGTGACCTCGGTGCCCTCACGGACGTCGAACGTGAACGTGTCGACCGGCTTGCCCTCACGCATGGCGTCGTTGTCGTCGAGCACGCCGCGGAAGTCGGGCGGCCCGGACACGTCCGCCGTGCCGTCCATGCTGTGGGAGGGCATGGCCATCGGCGGGGCCGTCATCTGACCGGGGACGTCCTGCGCCGAGACGGGAAAGGCGAACAGGGCGAGCGCCACGAGGGCGGCGGAGCGAATCGGCATCGGAGCGGGGTGAGGGACGGAAGCCACTGGAACGGAGGCGCTTCCCGGTTTATGCAGCCGCCGCGGCGCGGCGCGTCACAAACAACCCGCCCGGCGATTTCTCACCGGACGGGCTGGCAAGCAGAGAGTCTCTGCGTAGAGTCACGGTGCCGAAGCGCCGTGCTGGGAGGCTCACGCGGTCCGCGTCGGGCGGGTTCCCGCGCCGGGAAGCGGCGCGCTACCGGACGACCGTCAGCATCCGGACCGCCCGCGCCTCGGCGGCGTCGAGCACGACGGCGTAGACGCCCGGCGCGAGGCGCTGCACGTCGAGGCGCGCCTCGCGCGTGCCGTCGTCGAGGCGCTGCTCCAGCACGGTTCGCCCGAGCACGTCGACGAGGCGCAGCCGGGCGGGGCCGGCGAGCGCCACCGGGACCGTCACGCGCCCGCGGGCCGGGTTCGGGTACGCCGCCCCGAGCGCGAGCGTGCCAGCCGCAGCAGGGCCGCCCTCAGAGGTGACCGGGCGGTCGGTCGTGTAAAACCGGATCGTCGTGCCCGTGAGCACGCTCACAGGGCGTGCGCTCGCCTGCTCCAGACGGAACGACTCGAGGGGCGAGGTCCCAGGGTCCCCATTGACCCGGGAGACGGCCGCAGCGACCGCAGGGCCCGTCGGACATCCAGCGGGGTCCGCATCGATGAGGGGCTGAGCGACGGAGGCGAAGCTGCTGTAGCTCCCGGTCGCCATGTAGTAGGACAAGATGGCCGGGGTGTTCAGCGTGGGGGACGACGGGAACCGTCGCTCGTACTCGAACGCGCACGGGGTCGCCGTCGAGAGGCCCGTCAGGCGGATCACGAGTTGCCGGTCGTCTGACGGGTCGTTGATGCCCCCCGGGAGGACGACGCCGACGTCCCAGACCTCGACGGGCACGCGGAAGAGGCGTGGGTTTGAGGTGAATCCAGCGTAGGCGATCGATCCCTGCTCGGTGAATCGGAGTTCGAAGTCGTTCGGCGCATACTGGGTGATGGAGGCCGTGCTGGTCGCCTGTGTAATGGCAGCGCGGTAGTCCTCCGTGCTGTTTAGGCTCCTCACGATGAGGTCGCCGCCGACCTCAGAGCAACCCTCATCCGGGTCCGCCGGCCCGCTGCACGCCGGCCCGCCGCCCGGCGCTGTCGTCTCGACGTAGGCGTACGCTCCGCTCGCGAGCCGCAGCGGTCCCTCCACATATCGGTACACCGCGAACGACCGCGCCGGGCCCGGTGGCCCGTCGAGCCCGCCCTGCGTCGTCCGGACGCGCCAGTAGAACGGGGCCGTCCGGTTGGCCGCGAACCGCCCTGCAGCAAAGGTGACCTGCGTCTGCTCGGTGACGGCGAGGTCGATCTCGGCGAAGTCGGCCGTCGGGCTCACCTCCACGACGTACCCGTCTGCGCCGGGGACGGCCGCCCACGAGAACGTCACGTCGGACTCGTAGAATGAGGCGCCGTCGGCCGGGGCGATGAGAGCTGGTGCGGCGGCGGTGCCCGGCAGGAACTGGCCCGCGAAGAGCGTCCCGGCGTCGTAGGCCGCCTGGGCGCGGTCGCTGACGGCGCGCAGGGCGGTGACGGATGCGAGGTGGCTCGCGCCCTGGGCGAAGAGCACGCCGAGGTCGACCGTCCGCGACGCGCCGGGCGCGAGCGTCAGGGGGGGCGAGGCGAGGACGAAACGCCGCTCGTGGATCGGAGCCGGCGGCCCGTTGGGAGTGACTTGCCGCTCGCTCCAGAACGCGCCCGTCACCGGGTCGCCCGAGAACGTGAACCGTGTGACGGCCCCCTGCGTCTCCTCGTGCCCGTCCCCGTACTCGCGGATCGGTGACCCGTCGTTCCACAGGCCCCGCATCCGGTGAAGGAACTGGACGGGCAGGCTCGGGATGTCCGTAGAGAATTCCGTGCTGTAGGACGAACTCCAGAGACCAGAGAGCAGGTCGAACCCGAGAGCAGGAGGGATTCCGTACTCGTCGTCGGAGTCGTCGACGTTGTACGTGAGAGCCATCCCCCGCGTCGTGTCGACCCCGACGTAGTCGTCACGCGAGTCGCCGAGATCAGGATCCACGAAGAAGCCGACCTGCAGGCCCTCGATCGGGAGCGCATTCCGGTTGACGACCGTGAATCGGTAAAACGACGACTGCCGGAATGCGGTCGGCCCGCTGGCCAGCGCGAACGCCGTCACCTGAACTTCCACGCCGAGCCGGTTGCCCTCGTCGAAGCGTGCGCCGCCGACGTCGTTCATGACCCAGAACGCCGTCGGCCCGCCGCCGAGGACGGGCCGCTCGCCGCCGGGCAGGTCGATCCGCTGAAACCGCGAGCCGACCGGCACCGGCAGCCCCTGCGCGTCGACGGCTGCCGCGCCGAGCCCGACCGGCCACTGCGCGAGGTCCGCCGTCGGCGTCCCGCCGGCCTCGTACGCCGCGACGTCCGCTGGAGAGACGACCCAGATACGGTCGTAGGCCGAGCAGTCGGCCGGGTTCGGGAGTGCCGCGCCCGCGTCGAGCGGTCCGGGCCAGAACTGGTTGTTGATGTACGACCCGGCCGCTGCCCGCACCTCGCCGCCGACGAGCCCACCGATCCACAGCGCAGCCGCGAAGATCGGCGAGTTTCCACTCGCTCGGGGCATGAGGTAGCCGATTCCACTCGTCGCCCCGTTGCCATGA
>JANPJI010000742.1:0-3274 GCA_031425425.1 Rubricoccaceae bacterium | reverse complement strand
CGGCGAGGAGCACGAGCAGCAGAGTCCGCATCACCAGACCAGCTTGGCGCACTCGAACGCCTCGGCGTGGTGCGTGCCCGCCTCGACGCCGCGGAGGCGCAGCAGGGCCGAGAACGTCTTGGCGTCGTACCACGGCTTGGCCGACTGACTCGGGAAGTGCTCGCCGAGGAGCGCCACCTTGCGCGCGGCCGTCGCGGCGTCGAGCGCGACGTAGGCGTTGGGACGGCCGAGGTCGCCGTCCCACTTGGGGATCTCGTACGCGGCGATTGTCGGGCGGCCGTCGGCGTCGCCGCGGTAGGTTTGCCACGTCGCCTCGGCCGTGGCGCGGTGGTCCTGGTGGGCGTCGGCGAGGCGGTGCGTCAGCACGAGGTCGGCGGGTCCCGCATCGCGGACGGCCCGGAGCGCGGAGCGGAGTGCCTCGGCGTCCTGCGGAAAGAGCCCGTCGCGGAGCGCTTCCACGCGGACGTCGGCCTGCGCGGCACCGGCGAGAAACGCCGCCGCGCTCGTGCGGGCCTCGGCCTCGCGGGGCGTGCCGCCACCCGAGAGGACGGTCCAGCGGACGGCGACGTGCGGGCGCTCGGCGAGAAGCCGGAGGACGGTTCCGCCGGCGCCGATCTCGATGTCGTCGGCGTGCGCGCCGAGGCAGACGAGCCGCAGTGGGCGCGCCGGATCGTGGCCGAGGGCGTCGGGGAGAGCGAACTCGGTCAGCCGGAGGGGTTATCCGTAGACGAGCGGCTCGCCGGAGATGCCGTCGCCGGTCCAGCCGATGCGCGGCTTCCAGACCTGCCACGGCGCGTCGCCGCTCTGGTAGATGTCTTCGAGCAGGCGCTTCTCCTTAAACGTGTCCATGCACGCCCAGAAGCCGTCGTACGGGATCATCCCGATGTCGCCCTCGGCCATCATCCGCACGGCCGGCGCGTCGAGCAGGTCGTCGCCGGGCTGGAGGTAGTCGAACACGCGCTGGTGCATCACGAAGAAGCCGCCGTTGATGCGCATTCCCATCTCGGTGACGTGCATCAGGCCCGTCACCGAGCCGTCGGGGTCGGCATGGACAAAGTGGCTCGTGTAGTTCGGGCGGACGCCGATGAACGTCGCAGCCCGGCCCGACGCCTGCGCCTCGGAGATGAGGTAATCGAGCGGGGCGTCGGTCACGCCGTCGGCGTAGTTGGCCAGGAACCACTCGTCGCCGTCGAGGAACGGCCGCACGGCGACGAGGCGCTCGCCGACGGTCGCCTCGAAGCCCGTGTCCACGAACGTGATGCGCCAGTCCTGAATGTCGGACCGGAGCAGCTCGACGTCGCGCCCGCCGGTCATCACGAAGTCGTTCGAGACCGTCTCGTCGTAGTCGACGAAGTAGCGCTTGATGTGGTCGGCCCCGTGGCCGAGGCACAGGATGAAGTCCGTGTGGCCGTAGTGGGCGTAGTACTTCATCACGTGCCACAGGATGGGCCGATAGCCGACGGTCACCATTGGCTTGGGCATCTCGCCGGAGTGGTCGCGGATACGCGTTCCCTGGCCGCCGCAGAACAGGACGACTTTCATGGGTTCGGGTCAGAGTGTGAGAAGAGAGCGGGGGCACCGTCGCCGGAGAGGGCGGGCGTCGGCAGCCCGGAGGTCCAGACCGTTCCGGACCGGCGGCGCAGCGCCGGCTGGACCGGGCGACCGACGCCGAACGACTCGACGGAGCCGGCGTCGAGCGCATCGCGGTAGACGAGCAGGGCCTCTGCGAACGCGTCGACTGTCTCGTCGATGGCGTCGTCGTCGTGGGCCGCCGAGACGACGAAGCTGGGGGCCAGAATGCCGCGCCGCGTGAGCTCCTGAAGCATCAGCGTCCGGTACGCCTGGCTCGGCCGGCCGGCCGCGTCGGCGGTGGTGTAGACGAGGTTCGAGTCCCGCCCGGCGACGCCGACGAATCCCTGGACGCCCGCGGCGGCGATGGCCTGCTCGGCCCCGCGGCGCAGGCGCGCCCCGGCTTCGTCCATCGCCTCGACCGGCCCGTCGCCGGGTTCGGCGTAGATCTGCATCGTGGCGACAGCCGCGGCGAGCGCGTGCGTCTCGGCCCCGTGCGTGGACGAGAGCAGGAACACGCGGTCGCGGTCGGTCTCCATGCCGCCGAGGCCCATCAGGTCCGCCCGCCCGGCGAGGGCGCTCACGGCAAAGCCGTTGGCGAGGGCCTTGCCGAACGTCGACAGGTCCGGAGTGAGGCCGTAGAGGCCCTGCGCGCCGCGCGCGTGCCAGCGGAAGCCGGTGATCATCTCGTCGAGCACGAACACGGCCCCGCGTGCGGCACACATCGCCTGCACGCCGCGGAGATACGCCGTCGGGTCGTCCGCCCCGCGGGTCGCCTCCATCACGACGCACGCGACCTGCCCGTCGTGGGCGTCGAAGAGCGCGTCGAGAGCGGCTAGGTCGCCGTACGGGAAACCGACAGTAAGCGCGCGGACGGCAGCGGGGATGCCGGCGTCCATGCCGGTCGTCCCGATGAACCAGTCGTTCTGGCTCAGAAACGGGTGGTCCGAGCAGACGGCGACGAGGTCGCGGCCCGTCGCGGCGCGCGCGAGCGTCACGGCCGCCGTCGTCGCGGAGGAGCCGTCCTTGCAGAACTTGACCTGCTCCGCGCCCCCGATGAGCCCGAGGAACGTCTCGGCCGCCTCGCGCTCGACGCTGGACGGCCGCGAGAAGCTCACGCCGCGCGCGAGCCACGCGGCCGCAGCGGCCGTCACGCGCGGCTCGGCGTGCCCGAGCGTCACGGCCCGCAGGCCCATCCCATACTCGACGTACGCGTTGCCGTCGAGGTCCACCACGCGGCATCCCTGGCCGCGCGCGACCACGACGGGCATCGCCTCGGGCATCTGGTCGTCGCCGCGGGCGTACGTGTGCGCGCCGCCCGGCACGAGGCGGTGCATCGCAGCCTGGTGCGCGCGCGAGCGCGCCCAGCGAGCCGGGTCGGGGGGCGCGTAGGTCACGGGATCGGCGCCAGAAGGTCGGCGGCAAGAAGGCGGTCGGCCGCGCGGCGGACGGTCGCGAACGAGAGCCCGCTCCGCTCGGCCGTGTCGAGGAGCGCGTGGTCGCCGTCGGCGAGCGCGAGCACCCACGAGAGCGCGGCCTGCGCCTCGGGCGGGTGCGCATGTCCGCCGATGGGCGCGTACAGGCCACGGCGACCGAGCTGCGGCTCGCCGAACGGCTGCAAGCTCCGGAACCGCCCGTCGCCGTCGAGCACGGCGAGCGTGGTGCGAAGTGCGTCGAGCGACTCGGCGAGCGCCGCGGCGCTCAC
>JANPJI010000741.1:0-9521 GCA_031425425.1 Rubricoccaceae bacterium | reverse complement strand
CACGTCGGCCGTCTCGGGCTGGAAGCCGCAGACGCTCTCGACCTCGGCCGCGAGCAGGTCCGCGAGGCGCGGCTCGGCCGCGAGGTTGGCCCACGCCTGTGGGATCGCCGCCTCGGCACCCTTTCGCTGACGCGACCGGTTGTAGTCCGTCCGCGCCCGGTCGAACGCTTCACCGCTCTCGACGGCCTCGCGCGACAGGTAACACTGCAGTCGCGCGGCGCTGTCCTCCGGGTCTCGCTCCAGAAGGTCCAGCAGGTAGACGCGGCGGTCGTCGTAGCTGCCCTGCATCGCAGGCAGGTACACGTGCCACGTCGCGCCGTCGGTCAGAATGGCAATCGAGACGCCCTCGTGGAAGGCGTACTCGAACAACTGCCGGTCCGCGTGCCCGGCCAGCCCGGGCTGCTTCACCTCGACGAAGACGGCCGGACGGCCGTGCGTGAGCAGCGCGAAGTCCACGCGGCGCGTGCCGACGCTGTACTCGGGCGCGACAACGGCCGGATCGAAGGCGGGCCACCCGAGCGCGTCGAGGATCGGGAGCACGACGCCAATGCTGACCGACGCCTCGTTGACGAGCGTGGTGCCCCGAAGGCGTTCGCGGACGGTGTGGAGACGTTCGACGAGGGACATGCGCCGAATTTACTCTGCGCCCAGTTCGAAGATCGTCCGGCGGTGGTCGGTGTCAATGTAGATGTCGGCGACGCCGTGCCGCCCTCGGCGATCTGCCGGACCAATGTCTGCTCAGGAGACCGGTAGCCGCACCGTACGGGAGTGATCTCCCGCCAACCTCACTGCGGGTCCGTCTCCTTGTCCCGACGCTCGGCCGCCCCGTGTCTGCGAAGTCGGACCGACTTGACGACATACAGGGCCGTGAGCAGAAGCGCGATGAGGCCCAGGAACGCGTGCTGGTGAGTCGCGAGATAGGCGAAGGACACCAGCCCCATCACAGGGTACAGAAGGTCCCGAATGAGGAGTCGAAGCGTGGACATGGGTGTTCTGCGTCTGCCAGTGGCCTGTGCCGAAGGTAGCCGCTCCGTCGATTCAGGGGCTCTCCTGCGGGGTCGCCTCCAGCTCCAGAATCGTCCGGTTGTGGTTCGTGTAGATGCAGATGTCTGCCGCAATCGACAGCCCGTCCTCGACGATATCGCGCGCCGAGAGGCCCTGCCCGTGCTTGACCATCGCGCGGGCTGCGGCGAGCGCGTAGGACCCGCCCGAGCCGATGGCGAGCACGTTGTCGTCCGGCTCGATGACATCGCCCGTGCCCGAGACGAGCAGGAGCCGGTCCGGGGCGGCGACGGCGAGGAGCGCTTCGAGGCGGCGCAGGTAGCGGTCCGTCCGCCAGTCCTTGGCGAGCTCGACGGCCGCGCGGAGCGTGTTGCCGCGGAACTGCTCCAGCTTGGCCTCGAACCGCTCGAAGAGCGTGAACGCGTCCGCGGTGGAGCCCGCGAAGCCGGCCAGGATCTTGCCGCCGTGCAGCGCCCGCACCTTTTTGGCGTTGTGCTTCATCACGGTGTCGCCCATCGTGGCCTGCCCGTCCGAGCCGAGGGCGACGCGGCCGTCGTGGATGACGCCGAGGACGGTCGTTGCGTGGATCATCCGGGGAATGGGTTGGAGAGAAAGGAAATGCTGGAGACAGCGCAGAGGGGGAGCCTCGCGTCTCCAAACTCTCGGTCTCCGGACGCTCGCCGCTACCGCCAGCCGGCGAGCATCTCGACGATCTCGTCCTGCGCGCGGTTGACGCGGGCGGTCGCCGTCGAGTAGTTGTTGCAGAGGAGCGCGAAGGCGATCGTGTGGCCGTTGGTGGCCGTGACGTAGCCCGAGAGGGTCCGCGCGCCCGAGATGTAGCCCGTCTTGGCGTGGACGTTGCCGCGCGCGAGCCCGCCGCGGTAGCGACTCGAGAGCGTGCCCGTGAGGCCGCCGACGGAGAGCGAGCGGTAGAACGCGTCCCGCGTCGCGGCGTCGGGGTGGCGGTGCATCGCGTCGAGGAGCGTGATGATGGCCTCGGGCGTGAGGCGGTTCATCGACGAGAGGCCCGAGCCGTCGACGAGCGCGAGGTCGCGGGGCTCGATGCCGATGCGCCGCAGGAACGGCTCGCCGGCGAGGACGCCCGCCTCGGTCGAGCCCAGCGGGTACTGCGTGCCGGTGTACGCGACCGCGCCCATCGTGCGCAGGATCTGCTCGGCGTAGAGGTTGTTGCTGTCCGTGTTCGTCACGCCGACGATGGCACCGAGGCTCGGCGAGAGGTGCGTTGCGACGCGCCGCATGCGGCGGTAGTCCGGCCGCGCGCCCCAGTCGTCGACGTCGACGGCCGTGCCCTCGACCTCGATGCCTTCGCGGCGGAGCACGCTCACGAGGGTCCGTACGAAGAAGTCGGTCGGGTTGACGACGGCGAGCGCCTCGGTCTGCGCCTCGCCCGCCGCGACGGTGCTGGAGACGGTGTAGACGTTGGCGGCGAGGGCGCGGGCGTAGCGCTCCTCGGGGCCGGGGCCGGTCGTGGTGTGGTTGACGAGGCGGATGTAGTCCGCGCCCGCATCCGCGCCGGCCGTCACGGCGAGGCGTGCGGGCTGGCCGGCCGTCGTGCCGGTGGCGGTCACCTCGACGGCCCCCTCGTTGTACTGCAGGCCTGAGATGGGCGCGGCGTAGGCGTACACGAGGTCGTCCCACGCCCAGCCCTTGCCCAGGCCGACGTCGTCGAACACGTCGTCGTCGCCCACGACTGGCCCGACGACGCGGCGGACGCCGGCCGCGCGGAGGCTGTCCGCCCACTGCCGGAAGGCCATCGTGAGGTCGCCGGCGGTGTAGCGCCCGCCGAAGGTCGGGTCGCCGGACCCGCGGACGATGAGCGAGCCGAGCAGCGTCCCGTTCTGGATCTCGCCGTCGGCGTAGAGCCGCGTCGCGTAGCGGTAGCCCGGCCCGAGCGCGTCGAGGGCGCTCGCGGTCGTGAACAGCTTCATGTTGGACGCCGGGATGAAGCGGCCGTAGGCGTTGGACTCGTAGAGCCGGTCGCCCGTGTCGAGGTCCACGACGAGCGCGCCCCAGTAGGCGTCGTCGAAGTCGTCGTCTTCGAGGACCTCGGCGATGCGGTCTGCGAGGACGCCGCGGGGCTGGGCCTGCACCGCAGGCAGGGCGACGAGCGCGACGAGCGCGAGCAGGAGGGCCGGACGGATCATCGGGGAGGCGGGAGGGCGAGACAGACGGCCATCGGCCAACGGGGGGCACCCAAAAGTAGTGCCGCAGTCGGTGGTCTGCGGACGATGGGTCCGTGGACGGTGAGCCGTGGTCAGTGGGAGGCGAACGGTGAGGCACTCGCGCTGAGGCGTTCGGTGTGCGCCCACGAAAATCCAAGTCATCCTGAGCGGAGCGAAGGATCTCAGCGTGGCGTCGAGATCCTTCGCTCCGCTCAGGATGACAAGAGGCGGAGAATGGTGGTTGACCCCCGCTCCCCGCTCAGGTCAGGTCCGGGTTCACCCGGCGGGTTCGCCCGGCCCGCCCCCGTTCACTCCGCGACCGCGGCCGAGTCGGCGTCCTGCTGGCGGGCGAGGGCGGCCGAGGCTTGGGCGATGCCGAGCGAGTCGCGCGCGGCCTCTTCGAGGATCACCCGCTCGGGGTCCGGCCGGATCTTGAGCACGTACACGTAGCCGACCTCCGAGATCGGCGCGGCCGGCGTGAGGTGGATGACGTAGTCGTTGCGGCCGCGCGCGGCGTAGGCCGTGTCCACCCGCCCGACGGGCGTCCCGGCGGGGAAGACGTCGCTGTAGCGGCTCGTCGTGACGAGCATCCCGCGCGTGACCGGCTCGGTCTTGACGACGTACTCCATCGTGAGCCGGTCGAACGCCTGGCCGTCCCACCGGACGACCCCGTCGCGGCCGAGCGCGTCGAGCGTCGCCGGGACGGCGAACTGGGTGTTCTGGTGCGGCATGACCACCGCGTAGTGCCGGCTCACGAGCACGACCTTGCCCACGACGCCCCGCTCGGAGATCACGGGCATCCCGGCCTCGACGCCGTCCGCCGCGCCCGCGTCGATCGTGAGCAGGTTGGCCTGGGCGGTGAGGTCCTTGGCGACGACTCGGGCGACGACGCGGGGCACGTCGAGCGAGTCCGTGAAGCCGAGCAGGCGGCGGAGCTGCGCGTTCTCGGCGCGCGCCTCGCGGAGCCGGGCGACGTCGGCCGATAGCGCGGCCGTCTCGCCGCGGAGCCGGCCGTTCTCGGCGAGCGCGTGGCGGAACCGCGTCGCCCGTGCGAAGAGGCCCTCCACCGGGGCCGTCGCGGAGAGGCTCAGCGCCCGCGCCGCCCGCAGGACGGGGCCGTTGCGGCTCACGAACAGCCCCAGCGCCACGAGCAGGAGCACGCCGAAGACGACGTAGTCGCGCGAGCGCTCCCAGATCGTCTGTGCGAGGGCCATCGAGAGGGGGGGCGGGGATCGGGGTTCGGGAGTCGAGGCACCTGGTCCAGTAGGTCCCGAACCCCCACCCCCGAATCCCTCAGTTGGACAGCACCTGGAAGTAGGCGTCCATGTTCTCGAGCACGGCTCCCGTGCCACGGACGACCGCCGTGAGCGGGTCGTCGGCGACGAACACCGGCAGCTCGGTCCGCTCGCGGAGGTACTCGTCGAGGCCCTTCAGGAGCGCGCCGCCGCCCGTCAGCATGATGCCGCGGTCGAGGACGTCGCCGCCGAGCTCCGGCGGCGTCCGCTCGAGCGCGCGCACGACGGCCCCGGCGATCTGGTTCACGGACGGCCGCAGCGCCTCGCGGACGTCCTCGGACGACACGACGCGCGTCTTGGGCACGCCCGTGACGAGGTCGCGGCCCTTGACACTCAGTTCGAGCTCGGGGTCGAGCTTCGTCGCCGACCCGATCTCGCACTTGATCCGCTCGGCCGTCCGGTTGCCGATGAGCAGGTTGTGGTGCTTCTTGAAGTACTGCATCACGGCCTCGTCGAGCTCGTTGCCGCCGATGCGGATCGACTCGTCGACGACGATGCCGTTGAGCGCGATCACGGCGATCTCGGTCGTCCCGCCGCCGATGTCCACGATCATGTTGCCGACGGGCTCCTGGACGTTGAGCCCGATCCCGATGGCCGCCGCCATCGGCTCGTCGATCAGGCGGACCTCGCGGGCACCGGCCGACACGGCGGCGTCCTTGACGGCGCGGCGCTCGACCTCGGTGATTCCCGAGGGCACGCAGATGACCATGCGGCCGATGGACGAGAACCAGTTCGGGCGGACCCGCTTGATGAGGCCCTTGATGAGCGCGTCGGCGACGGAGAAGTCCGCGATGACGCCGTCGTTGAGCGGCCGGATCGTCTCGATGTCCTTGTGCGTCCGCTCGTGCATCATGAGCGCCTCCTGCCCGATGGCGACCGGCCGGCCCGTGCGGCGGTCCACGGCGACGATGGACGGCTCGTTGAGGACGATGCCCTTGTCCTGGACGTGGATGAGCGTGTTGGCGGTACCGAGGTCGATAGCGATGTCGACCGAGAACGGGTTGAGCACGAGCAGAAGAGGGCGGGCAGCGGGCGCAGCGGCGTGCGCGCGGGCTAGGGACGGCAGAGACGCGCGCACCGCCGGGGCGGGCGGCCGATCGTGCCGGCCGGGCGCCCCTACGGCGCGCGCGTTCGCCAAGCTACCCAGTAGAGGGGGCACCGTCCGTCCGCCTCGATTTTTTGCGGGACGCGTCCTGTCAGTGCCGGAAGTGGCGCGTTCCGGTAAACCCCATCGCCAGGCCGCGCGCGTCCGCCGCCGCGACGACCTCGGCGTCGCGGACGCTCCCGCCGGGTTGCACGGCGGCCACGGCACCCGCGTCGGCTGCAGCGAGGAGGCCGTCGGCAAAGGGGAAGAAGGCATCCGAGGCGACCACCGAGCCGGCGAGGCTCAGGCCGGACGCGTCCGCCTTCGACACGGCGACCTGGCTCGCGTCCAGCCGCGACATCTGGCCGGCCCCGATCCCGAGCGTCGCGCCGCCGCGGGCGTAGACGATCGCGTTTGAGGTGACGTGCTTGCACACGCGCCACGCGAAGTCGAGGTCCGCCCACTCGGCCTCGGTGGGCTGGCGCTCGGTCGGGACGGCCCACGCGGCGCGGAGCGCCGCGGCGTCGGCGAGTGGTCCGTCGGGCGTCTGGACGAGCACGCCGCCGGCGACGGACCGCACGGTGAACGCCTCGGGCGGCGCATCGAGGCGCGCGCGGACGATTCGGCGGTTCGCCTTCCGTTGCAGGAATGCCAGCACGCCGTCCTCGAAGTCGGGCGCGATCACGACCTCGGTGAACACGGCGTCGATGGCCTCGGCTGCGGCGAGGTCCAGGGGCCGGTTGGCGACCACGATGCCGCCGAACGGCGACTGCCGGTCCGTCGCGAAGGCCTTCGCGTACGCCTCGGCGAGCGTCGCCGCCTGCCCGACGCCGCACGGGTTGGTGTGCTTGAGGATGGCGACGGTCGGCGCTGCGTGCGCGAACTCGGCGATGAGGCGGAGCGCGGCCGTGACGTCGAGGAGGTTGTTGTACGACAGTTCCTTGCCCCAGAGCGTCTCGAAGCGGCCGCCGGGCGTCCCGTACAGGGCAGCCGGCTGGTGGGGGTTCTCGCCGTAGCGCATCGGCTGCGCGAGCGGCAGGTCGAGGCGCAGCCGGTCCGGGAGCGCGTCCGCTGTGCCGGCGGTCTCGCCGCCCTTCTGGAAGTACGCCGCGATGGCCGAGTCGTAAGCCGCCGTGTGCGCGAAGGCGTCCGCGGCGAGGCGGCGGCGCGTGGCACGCCCGAGCGTCCCGCCGGTCGCCTCCAGCTCGTCCGCGACCGCGGCGTAGTCTGCCGGGTCCACGACGGCGGCGACGAAGGCGAAGTTCTTGGCCGCGGCGCGCAGCATCCCCGGCCCGCCGATGTCGACGTTCTCGGCCGCGAGTGCGTCGTCCACGTCGTCGCGTGCGACCGCCTCGGCGAACGGGTACAGGTTCACGACGACGAGGTCGATGGGCGCGATGCCGTGCGCGGCCATCTCGGCCGCGTCGTCGGGGTCGGTCCGCCGCGCGAGGATGCCGCCGTGGATGGCCGGGTGCAGGCTTTTGACGCGCCCGCCGAGGATCTCGGGGAAGCCCGTCGCCTCGGAGACATCCGTCACGTCGAGGCCGGCCGCGCGGAGGGCCGCGGCCGTCCCGCCGGTCGAGACGAGGGCGACGCCGAGCGCGGCGAGGCGGCGGCCGAAGTCGGCGAGCCCGGCCTTGTCGCTCACCGAGAGGAGCGCGCGGCGGACGGCGTAGCGGTCGGCGGGAGCCGGCAGGGTCTTGGTCTCGATCACAGAGCAGGAGCGGATTAGCGGAACGAGGTCGGGTCGCCGTCGATGGTCACCCGGCGGCCGTCGACGTGGAGACGGCCGGCGGCGAGGAGCCGCAGCGCGCGCGGCAGCAGGTCGTGCTCGACGGCGAGGACCGCCGCGGCGAGCGTCTCGGGCGTGTCGTCGTAGTGGACGGCGACGGCCTCCTGGAGCACCACCGGCCCGGTGTCGAGCCCGGCGTCGACGAGGTGTACGGTCGCGCCGGTGAGGCGGCAGCCGTACGCGAGAACGGCCTCGTGGACCCGCCGGCCGTACATCCCGGCCCCGCCGAACGCGGGCAGCAGGCTCGGGTGGACGTTCAGCATCCGCCCATGGAACGCCCACACGACGGGGTCGGGAATCTTGCGGAGGTAGCCCGCGAGCGCGACCGTGTCCACCTCGTGCTGCGCGAGCACGTAGAGGAGCGCCTCGGCGAACGCGCCCTCGTCGGAGTAGTCGTCGGGCGAGAGGACGGCTGTGGGGACGTCGCGGGCGCGGGCGCGGTCGAGCGCGCCCGCGTGGGGCCGGTCCGAGACGAGCAGGGCCGCCTCGGCGGGGAGCTGCCGCCGCTCGATGGCGTCGAACACGGCCCCGGCGTTGGTGCCGCTGCCGGAGGCGAAGAGGGCGAGGCGCATCACGTGACCGGTGGACAGGGGTTAGACGGCAGAGAACGGCTGGACGAGGCTCGCTTCGGTGACGGGCGACGTGGCGACGAGGCGCGCGTGGGGGCCGTCCACGGTGAGCCGGGCGCGGACACCGATCGGGAGCGTGACCTTGCGCTTGACGTGCCCGTAGGTCAGCCCGGCCGCGACCGGCCCGTCTACATACGGCGCGTAGTGGTCCAGGACCTCGTCGACGGAAAGGCTCGGGCGGTCGGGGAGGGGGTCGGCTCCGGTGAACATCCCGAAGACCAGCCCGCCGAGGCGCTCCAGAACGCCCGCGAGGCGGAGCCGCGCGAGGAGTCCGTCGATGCGGTACGGTGCCTCGCCGATGTCCTCGACGACGAGGATGGCCCCGGTGAGGTCCGGCAGGAAGGGCGTCCCGAGGAGAGACGCGACGAGCGTCAGGTTGCCGCCGAGGAGCGTGCCCTCGGCGTCTCCCGAGCGGAGGCCGTAGGGCTGCTCCGCCCCCGGCCCGGCGAGGTCGACCGGCGCTTCGCCCCCCGCGAGCCGCCAGAAGTGCGCCTCGGTCTCGGCGTCGAGGCCCGGCCAGTCCGGTGCGACCATCGGCCCCGAGAGGCCGGTCAGGCCGGCCTGCGCATAGAGCGCGAGGTGGAGCGCCGTCACGTCCGAGTAGCCGACGACGAGCGGGCGATTGGCGCGGGCGGCGTCGTAGTCGAGCCGGTCGAGAAGCCGGAGGACGCCGTATCCACCGCGGAGGCAGACGATGGCGTCGAGGTCGTCGCGGGCGAAGAGGGCGTTGAGCTCGTCGGCGCGCTCGTCGTCCGGCCCCGAGAGGTAGCCGTCGGGCTGGACGAACGCGCGGCCGGGCTCGACGCGGAGCCCGCGCGCGCGGAGCGCCGCGATGCCGGCGTGGGCGTCGGCGGCGTCGAGCGCGGCCGAGGCGGGCGCGGCAACGGCGACGCGGCTGGCCTGCGTGAGCGGGCGGGGGAGGGGCACGGCCGGGCGGGTCCGGGTGGGTGGTGGGGCAAGCTACGGGCGGGGCACGGGCTGGCCGCCTGGCGTCTCCGCCCTGGCGTCTCCGCCCTGGCGTCCCGCGTCCTGGCGTCTGCATCACGCGCCTCGTCGTTTGGGCTTTGTCGTCCGCGCCTCGGCGTCCGTGCCGCATTCGAGGCGGGACGTTTTGGACCAGCGCATGCCTGTAAATGTGTCATCCTGAGCGCAGCGAAAGCCTGTCCTGAGCTTGCGAAGGAAATCTCAGCGCCGTGGTGCGGTCCCTCGCAGCCGGTGACAGCAGGCTCCGACCTCGCCCTTCGGCTTCGCTCAGGGCAGGCTGTCGAGATCCTTCGCTCTGCTCAGGATGACAAAGATGTTGTGTCTTCGTGGTGCCTGTGGCGTTCCGCGCCTCGGCGCGCGATCCATCGGCCGCCGTGCGTTCCTCTCGCCGCCCGCCTACCTTCCGAAACCCCTCCGCGCCCTCGCCCCATGGCCCGTCTTTCCGTCCTGACCGTGCTCATTGCGGCTGCGGTCGCCCTCTCCGCGTGCGACTCGGCCGACGCCTCGCCCGTCGACCCCGGCTTCGACCCCTCGGCGGTGGACTACGACGCC
>JANPJI010000740.1:0-11170 GCA_031425425.1 Rubricoccaceae bacterium | reverse complement strand
GAGCAGTCTGTTGGGTGTGAGCGGCATAACAAGGGGCCGCTCATGGGCGCGGCACCGACGACGGGCCGAGCAACGTACGCCTCCGCGTCCCATGCTGCGGCGAGTTCTGGAGCGCCGCCCCGGCCGGAGGCCTCTCACGCGGCGGGCGGCGGCGGACTGCCAAGCGGGGCCGTGACCGAGGCGCCACGACCGGCCCGGGCGGCGCTTCCAGAACCACGTCTTCAGCCGACCTCGATGCCGTCCGGTACGGCCGAGAGGCGGCGGAACAGGTCGAGGCGCTCCTCGATGTCGGCCGGCGTGACCGCCGCGAGGCTGTCCGTCCCGAACGCCTCGACGACGAACGAGGCCAGGGCGGATCCCACGACGATGGCCTGCCGCATCGCCGGGGCGTCGAACGCGCCCATGCGGAGGAGGTGGCCGGCGAAGCCGCCGAGGAACGTGTCGCCCGCGCCCGTCGGGTCCACGACGTCGGCGAGCGGGAGGGCCGGCACGGCGAACACGTCGTCGTCGCAGAAGAGCAGCGCGCCGTGCTCGCCCTTCTTGATCACGACCGTCCGCGGCCCCATCGCGCGGATGATGGCCGCGGCGCGGACGAGGTTGGGCACGCCCGAGAGTTCGCGCGCCTCGGCGTCGTTGACCATCAGCACGTCGACGCGGGCGAGCGTGGCCAGAAGCGCCGGGCGGGCACTCTCGATCCAGAAGTTCATCGTGTCCGCGATGACGAGCGGCCGGCCGTGCTGGGAGGCCTGGTCGATCACGGCGGACTGGACGACCGGGTCCAGGTTGCCGAGGCACACGATGCGCGGGTTGCGGTAGGCCGCGGGCAGGTCCGGCGTGAACGTCGCGAGCACGTTGAGGTGCGTCGCGAGAGTGTCGCGGGAGTTGAGGTCGTCGTAGTAGCGCCCGGCCCAGAAGAACGTCTCACCGTCGGGGTCACGCACGATGCCGTCCGTGTCGACGCCGCGGTCGCGGAGCAGGTCCAGGTGCGCCTCGGGGAAGTCCGCGCCGACGACGGCGTTGACGTGGACCGGCCCGGCGAGCAGCCGCGCCGCGAGCGCGGCGTAGGTCGCCGAGCCGCCGAGGATGCGCTCGGCTCGCCCGAACGGGGTCTCGACGGTGTCGAACGCGACGGTGCCGACGACGAGGATGCTCATGGAGATGCGGAGACGAACAGCCGCGAAGATAACCGGCCTGCCGCCGCGCCCGAGACGAAGACAGAACGAGGGGGCGGCACCCCGAACGGCACCGCCCCCTCCGGACGACGACTGCGGATGCAGCGCCTACTTGCGGACGCGGTCGACCCACTCGTCGATGGCGGACTTCACCGTGTCGGCGATGGTCTCGGCGAGGTCGTGGGCGCGGGTCGTGCCCTCGCTGGCCGCCTCGCGGGCGGTCTTCGCCGCGTCGCGGGCCGAGTCCGTCGCGTCGTCGGCGAAGGAGCGGGCGGCCTTGCGGGCCTGCCGGGTGCGGTCCTCGACCGCGCTCACCGTGTCGTCGATGAACGAGCTCGTCTCCTTGCGGGCCGTCTTGGCGGCCTTGCGGCCGCGCTTCTCGGCGTCCTTGCCGATCTCGCGGGCGCGCTTCTCGACGCGCTCGGCGAGCGTCTCCGGCTCAGAGTCCGGTACGAGTGCCGTCACGAGGCGGCCGACCACGAGGCCGGCCCCGGCGAAGGCGAGGATGGCGAGGCCGGGGTTGGCCTCGACCCACGCCTTGGTCTTGTCGAACAGCGACTCGGTGGCGTAGTCGTCCGGCATGCGGTACGCCGAGGCGTCGGGGGCCGTCGAGGCGCTCGGGGCGCGGTTCGGGACCGGTGCCTTCAGCGGAGCCGCAGCGACCGCGGCGACCTGCGCTTCGGGCTCGACGGCTGCCGAGAGGGGCACATCGGGCGTCGCGGTCGTTGCCGGGGCCTCGCCGATCGGCGTGAAGGCGGTCGCGGACGGCGTCGTGCCGGTCGTCTCGGAGGTCGGGGAGCCGTCGCCCGCGGAGGACGTCGGGTCGGAGGGGGTCTTCTTGTCTGCCATGAGAGGGCGGGAAAGGGGCCGGAGAGGTCCGGCAGGAGAGCCAGAGAGGGCCGGCGTCCGGGCGCGGGGGACGGGGCGCGCCGTGCCCGGACGCCGGGGTCCGTTCGAGCGTCAGGTACGCATCGGGGGGGCTCGTTTGTTTCGGCTGCGCCCCGCCGCGGCCCGGACGCGCGGCGGGACGGTAGATTGCCCGTCCGGCAGCCGCGTCCCCCCATGCCCATCCGGTCTTCGGGCCCGCCTGTCTGGCGGTCGCCCACCGCGTTCCGCGCGGTCCCGTTCCGCGCGTCCGCTCTGGCCGCGGCGCTCCTTTTCGCTCCCGCCTTCGTCGCGCCGGTGGCAGCGCAGGCCACGGCCGGCCTCGCCGCCGACCCGGCGGGAGCCGACGACGCCCTCGCCGCGGCCCGCTTCGACGAGGCCCGCGCTCTCTACGACGGTGCGCTGTTCGGTCCGGCCGCGCGCCAGTTCGCCCGCTTCCGCGACGCGTACCCCCGCGACGTCCGCGCCCCCGAGGCCCTGTTCCTCCACGCCGAGAGCGCCCTCGCCACCGGCGACGCCGACGCGGCCGCGGCCCTCTTCGCGCGCTTCGAGGCCGACTACCCCGGCAACCCGCTCGCGCCGCGGGCGCGCCTCGCCCTCGGCCGGTTCTACTACGCCACCGGCGACGACGCACGGGCTGAGGCGGCCCTCGTCGCCGCGCTCGACCGCCCCGGCCCGCCAGAGGCAACGGCCGAGGCGGCGTACCTGCTCGGGCTGACCGCCCTCCGCCAGGGCCGGCCCGACGCCGCCGCGGCCGCCTTCGAGCGCGCCGCGACCGACGACCCGCCGACCGCCCCGGCCGCGCTCTACGCCCTCGGGACCGTCGGCGTGTCGCAGGGCGACGCCGAGGGCGCGGCGTCCGCCTTCGAGCGGCTCGGCCGTCGCTACCCGGACTCGCCCGAGAACGCGCAGGTGCGGCTCGCGCTCGCGGAGGCGTACCTCCGCACGGGCCGCCTCCGCGACGCCATCGCGGAGGCGGAGCGCCGCCGGCCCACCCTCACCGGCGACGATGCCGAGCGCGCCGACCTCACCATCGGCGAGACGCGCCTGCGCCTCGGCGAGACCGAGGCGGCCCTCGCCCCGCTCCGGGCCGTCCCGCAGGAGGGCCGCTACGGGCGGCGCGCCGCGCTCGCGCTCGGCCGCGCCCTCTACGCCCGCGGCGACGCCGCCGGCGCGTCGGTCGAACTCGCCGCGATCCGCACGAACCCGGCGACGGACAGTACGGGCGTGCCCGCGGGGGCTGCGGACGACCCGCTCGCGCTCGAAGCGGCCTACTACGAGGGCCTCGCGCTCAAGCGCGACGGGCGCCTCGCTGAGGCCGACACGCGCCTCGCGTTCGTCGCCGGCTACCCCGAGGGCGCCTACGGCGACGCGGCGCTGCTCGAACTCGGCCTGCTCCGGTACGAGCGTCGCCAGACCGACGCGGCCATCGACGCCTTCCAGCGGCTGCTCGCTCTCGAACCGCGGAGCCCGTACGCCGGCGAGGGCGCGCGCCTGCTCGGCGAGACCTACGCCGCGACCGGCCGCACGGCCGAGGCCTCCGAGGCGTTCCGCCTCGCCGAGACGCTCGGCACGGCCACGGCCGACACGCGCGCCGAGGTCGCCTTCCAGGACGCCTTCGCGCGCTACCGCGCCGGCGACTTCGACGCCGCCACCGACGCGCTCCTCGCCGTCGCCCGCGACTTCCCGGACACCGAGCGGACCGGCGAGGCGCTCTTCTGGGCTGGCGAGGGCGCCTTCCAGGCCGAGCGCTACGCCCGCGCCGAGGAGATCCTGGCCGGCTTCACGACGCGCTTCCCGGCCCACCGTCAGGCCGACGCTGGCCGCTACGTCCTCGCGTGGACCTTCTTCCGCCGCCGCGACTATGCCTCGGCCGCCGCCGCCTACGAGCGCTTCCTGGCGGCCTACACGCCGTCCAGCGAGGCCGTGCCGTACGTCGCCGACGCGCTCCTGCGCCTCGGCGACAGCTACTACGCCCTCCGCCGGTTCGACGACGCCCGCGCCGCCTACGCCCGCGTCCCGTCCGCGACGCCGGACGGGCAGGGCGCGGACTATGCTCTCTTCCAGACCGCCCAGGCGTTCGCCGGCCAGGGCCAGACGCCCGCCGCGGTCGAGGCCTACGGCCGGCTCGTGACGGACTTCCCCGCCTCCACGCTCTTCGCCGAAGCGCTCGTCGCCCGGGCCGCGCTGCGCGCCTCGACCGGCGACACTGAGGGGGCCGTGGCGGACTACGAGCGAGTCGTCGCCGAGCGCCCGGCGAGCCCCGCTGCGGCGCGTGCGGTCGTCGGCGTGGGCGACGTCCGCTTCGACCAGCGGCGCTTTGCCGATGCCGAGGCGGCGTACCGGCGCGCTCTCGCGCTCTACCCGGCCAGCGCCTCCGCTGCCGACGCCCTCGAAGGCCTCGCCGCGTCGCTCGACGCGCTCGGGCGGGCCGGCGAGATCGAGGCCGTCGCGGACGCCGTCGAGGCGCGCACGACGGACCCCGACGCCCGCGCGCGGATCCGCCTGCGCCGCGCCCAGGCCGCGCTCGAAGCCGGCGACGGAGCCCTCGCCGTCCAGCGCCTCGAAGCGCTCCTCGCCGACAACCCGCCGGCCGAGCTCGACGCCGAGGCGCGCCTCGCGCTCGGCGGGGCCTATCTCGCCCTGGGCCGCCCGACGGATGCCGCGGCCCTGTTCCGGACGCTCGTCGCCCGCGACCCTCAGGGGCCGCTCGCGCCCGAGGCCCAGCTCCAGCTCGCCGACGCGCTCCTCGCCGCGGGCGACGCGCAGGGCGCGCTCGACGCCGCCGCCGCCTTCCCGCGCCTCTACCCGGACGACGCCGAGCGCGTCGCCGACGCCCTCCGCCGCGAGGCCGACGCCCTCGTCGCCCTCGGCCGGCCCACCGACGCCGACGCGCGGCTCCGCGCGCTCCTCGATCGCTACCCGGCCTCGGCTGCGGCGACCGACGTGCGCCGCGCGCGCCCGGACCTCGCTGCACCGACGGGCGCGCCCGCGCCGACGCGCCCGTGACCGACGTGCCGACCGCCGGAACGCCGGTCGCCCGGTACGTGCTCCGCCGCGAGCACCACGTCCGCGCACTCCTCCGGGCGAGCGCAGACGCCCAGCGCCGCGTCCGCCTTCGGTACCTGCTCTACGCCGCCGGGATGGTCGTGCTGTGGGTCGGGCTCCACGGCATCGGCGGGCCGCGCGGGTCCAGCGTACTCATGCTCTACATGGCTGTCGTGTTCGCCGTCCTCGCCGCGATCCGGCCGCTGCTCGTGCGGCGGCAGGCCGAGCGCATGGTCTCGGGCCGGCCGGACCTCGACCGGGCCGTCGAGATCCGCGTCGCGGGGGGCGAGTTCGTCGTCGACGTCGAGGGCGTTTCGCGGGGCGCGCAGCGCCTCGGCACGCTCCACGCCGTGTACACGGAGCCCGACGGCGTGTTCGTCGAGCCGTACCCGAACGAGGCCCTGTTCGTCCCCGCCGAGGCGTTCGCGACGCCCGCCGACCGGGCCGCCTTCGAGCGGGCGCTTCTCGCCGGTGCCCGCCTCCCCGACCCCGCCCTCTAGCCTGCGCTCCCATGGCCCTGACCCGCTTCGCTGCTCTTCTCGCCGGGATCGCCACGCTGTGCCCGCTCGCGGCGTCCGCGCAGCCCGAGACGCCGCCTGCGACGACACCGGCAGGCCTCCCGAGCCTCACCCCGCGCGTGTTCACGAGCACCGGCCCGACGCGTGTGAGCCTGCCGTCGATCCAGCGCCAGCCGCTGACGGGCTTCGGGCCGCCGCCGCGGACGTACGTCGTCCCGGCCGAGCGCGAGCCGGTCGTCGAGCCGTTCGAGCCGCCCGTCGAGGCGCTCCCGCCCTACTTGCTCGATGCGCCTGCCGAGCCCACCGCCCGTGTCCGCGCGGGCCGCCGGTTCCGCGCCGAGGCCGCCTTCGGCAGCCACTACGCCCGCTCGGGGCGGCTGGACCTGGAGGCGTCCGGCGAGTCCGGCCTGTTCTTCCTCGACGCCGACCTCGACGGCCTCACCGGCTCCGAGGAGTACGTCCGCTCGGACCGCCTCGCGCTGCGCGCTGGCGGGCAGTCGTTCGCGACGGGGCGGCTCCGCATCGAGGGCGTGCTGCTCGCCGACACCTACACGCTCCCCGGCACGAGCCTCCTCGACCGCCGCCGGCGCCTCGCCGCCGGCACGACGGTCGGCTTCAGCGGCCTCGGGGCGGTGCCGTACGACGTCCGCGCGGGCTACACGCAGTCGCGGCTGAGCGGCGGCGCGGACGAGACCAACGAGGGGCGCCTCGACGCCGAGGCGCGCATCGGGCTGGCCCGCGACCGGCTCCGCCTCGACGCGTCGGGCGGCGTGTCCGGCTCGGGCAGCGGGCTCGGCGGCGGCCTCGGCGACGTCGCCTACGGCTCGGCCGGGGCCGCGTTCGGCTCCGAGCGCGCCGACGGCGCGCGGCTCGTCCTCGGCGTCCGCGCGCTCGTCGCGCAGGCCGCCGACGCGGGTGGCGACGACAGCCAGTCCGTCGGACCCGTCGTCGACGCGCGCCTGCCGCTCTCGCCGGCCCTCGTCGCCTTCGCGACCAACAGCCCGCGCCTGGACGTCCGCTCCCTCGCGGCCCTCGCCGCGCTCAACCCGTACGTCGCCGCGGGCGCGGTCGTCGCGCCAGACGTGTTCCCGGTCGACGCCCGTGTCGGCGTCGAGATCGGCCGCGCCGCGGCCCGCGTGCGCCTCTACGGGCTGGGCACGTACGCGCCGTCGCGGCTCGTCTTCGAGCGCGGCGCGGGTGGCTTCTACGCCGAGGGCTACGTCGGCGCGACGACGGCCGGCCTCGGGGCGGACCTCACGGTGGGCGAGGCGACCGGCTTCAGCGCGTCGGCAGGCGTCGAGGCGCGCGCGGCGCGGCTCGACGGCGGTGGCGACCTGCCGTTCTACGCCCCGCTCGTCGTCCGAGGTGGGATTGCCGCCCCGTTTGCGTCTGGCCGGGGCCGGGCCGGGCTCACGGTGACCGCCGAGAGTTCGCGCCCGGCCGACCGCATCGGCAGCGAGACCGCGCCCGCGTTCGCGCTCGTCGGGCTCGACGCGCGCTACGATGTCGGCGGGCCGTTCGCGGTCGTTGCCCGCGCCGAGCGCCTCGTCGGGGCCGTCGAGCGATGGCCAGGCTTTCGCGAGGCACCCTTCATGGCCGTGCTCGGCCTCCGGCTGACGCGCTAACCGCCGTCCGACCGCCGGCGGCTACTTTGAGTCCGCCCCACTGCCCGCCTGTCCGTGACCCCACTCGCCGCCCTCGCCGCCGCCGCCCGCGACCGTCTGCTGGCCGGTGCCGTCGCCCCGCTCCCCGGCGTCGGGACGCTCGTGCGCGCCCACGTGTCGGCCCGCGTCCACGTCGCGCCCGACGGGTCGCGGATGCTGCTCCCGCCCGGCGAGGCCATCGGATTGTCGCCCAATGCAGGCGACCCGACCGACCTCGCGTCGGCCCTCGTCCGCCTCTCCGGCGCACCGCCGCAGACGTCGGCGACGGCGCTGCGGGCGGCGCTCGACCAGTTCGAGGCGCGCCTGGCGATCGTTGGCGAGGCTCGCCTCGACGGCGTGGGCCTGTTCCAGCGGACCAGCGGCGGCGTCCGCTTCGCGCCCGACCCGGACCTCCTCGCGGCGGTGAACCAGCCGTTCCAGGGCCTCGCGCCCGTCGCGGCCGTCCTCCCGCCCGCCGCTGCGCCCGCCGCGCCCGCTCCGGAGGCGCGTGTCCCCGTTCCGGCCTGGAACCCGCCACCGCCGGACGCACCGCCGGACGCGGTCGACATCCTCCTCGACCTCATCGTCAACGAGCCCCAGGAGGACCCGGCCGAGCGCGCGCCCGCGGAGGGCCTCCCGACGACCGGGACCCAGAACGAGGTATTCGACACGGCCAACCCCGAAATCACGGTCGACCCCGCTTCGGTGGAGGACTCGCAGGCCGACACGAACCCCGCCGAGGCGCTGCCAGTCGCGACCGACGACGCGCCCTCGACGCCCCGGCCCGCTCCGGAACCGCTCCGTTCCGGAGCACCCACCGAGAGTGCCTTCGCCGACGACGAGCCGACCGGACCCGATCCGTCGGAGACGGAGCCGACCTACCCTGTGCCGACCGAGCCCGAGCCCGACGAAGACGAGCCAGACGACGGTGAGCCTGTCCTCGCGGTCCCGTTCGGAGCCCCCGGCGACGGGGCCGACCTCCGCGACGCACTCCCCCCGACGCCGGCCGACCACGAGGAGGGCCGCGACTGGCAGACCCGCCCTTGGGGGGGGCCGGACGCGCACGACCTCGACGACAACGCCCCGAGGCCGATCGACTTCCCGGACGACGGCATCGAGGACGCCGACTACCTCGACGTCTCCCCGTACCGCTTCGCCGACCCGCCCGTCCGCCGCGATGCCCCGCTGGACGCGTCGTTCGAGGGCGCCTCGGACATGCCCGCCTCGGACGTGCTCGCCGCGTACCCGGCACCGACATCGGAGACAGCTCTCGACGCCTTCGCCGCGGCCGGAGCCGACCCGCCCCGGACGCCGTTCGTCGAGGAGCGGCCGGCCGCCATCCCCGAGTCCGCGGTCGAGGAAGTGCCGGCACCGCACTGGGCGCGCCGCGGCTGGATCGCCCTGCTCGTCGTGCTGGCGCTCGCCCTCGCGGCGTTGCTGCTGTGGTGGTTTCTCCGGCCGCAGCCCGCTCCCGCAGAGACGACCGCCCCGGCACCAGCGGTCGCGCCCCGCGAGGCCGTCGACAGCCTCGGTGGAGGCCGCGCGGACGGCGATTCCGCAGCCACGGTGGCCGGCGTCGCGGATTCGTCGGCTGCCGCCCTCGTCGCGGCTGCCGCCGATTCGGTGCCGGCACTTCCTCCGGCTGCGGCGTCCGAGGCTCCGCCGCCGGCTTCGTCCACGACGCCGGGTGCTCCGACACCTGCACCGCGAACGGCGTCCGGCGTTCCGCCGGCCGCGGCGCGCGTGCCTGGCGACGCGCGGGGCCTCGCGCCCAACCCGCGCCTGGCCATCCTGCCTGCCCGCCTCGCCGGCCTGCCGGCCGCCGACGCCCAGGCGCTCGCCGGCGCAGGCGTCCGCCCGTCGTCCGGAGCCTTTACGTGGGTCGTCCTCTCGACGCCGGCCCGGGCCGAGGCCGACGCGCTCGCCGAGCGCTACCGCACCGCCGGCTACCGCACGGGCGTCCTGTCCGCCTCGCAGAGCGGCCGGCCGGTGTTCCGCGTCGTCGTCGGCGCGTTCGACTCGCGCGAGCAGGCGTTCCGCCTCCGCGACCGCCTTCCCCCGCAGGCCCCGCCCGACACGTGGCCGCTCGACCTCCGCGCGCTCTAGATCCATGCTGTACCTCCCACCGGTGGGGCTCGCCCTCCAGGCGGCCATCGTGGACACCCTCGCGCGGGCCGACCCGGCGCTCCCGGCCCCAATCGCCCCGCTCACCGCGGCGGGCTTCCTGGCCCACGGCGGCTGGGCGCTGATCCCGATCGCGCTCGTCCTGATCGCGGCACTCGTCGCCCTCGCCGGTGCGCTGCGGACCGTCCGCGACGCCGGCGACGACGCCGATGGCCTGCTCCAGACCGTCGGCGACTACATCCGGGGCGGCAACCTCGTCGGCGCGCTCGACTTCTGCCGGAGCCAGGACTCCGTCGCCGCGCGCGTCGTCGCTGAGGGCCTCGCGCGCCTCGGCCGGCCCATCGGCGACATCCGGACGAGCGTGGCGAGTGCCGCGCGCCGCGAGGCCGCCCGCGTGCAGGGCCGCTTCGAGACCGTCCGCGCCGCCGCGCTCCTCCTGCCCGCCGTCGGCCTGATCGGGACGACCTCGGGCCTCATCACGGTGCTGCGGGCGGCCGGGGCGGCGGCTCCGGCCGCGTCCGCGCTGTGGCCGCCGCTCGTGCCGACCGCCGTCGGCGCCGCCGGGGCTCTTCTCGTCGTGGCCCTGCACCAGGCATTCGCCAGCCGCGCCGCGGACTTCGCCGCCGGACTCGACACCCTCACCGGTGACTTCCTCCAGATGCTGACGTCGCCGGCGGAGAAGCGCGCGGGCTGAGCGGCGGCCCTCTACCCGAGGCCCCAGCCAGCACGGTCGAGGGAGCGGTACTGGATCGCCTCGGCGACGTGCTCCGCCCGGATGTCCGGCTCCGACGCCAGGTCCGCGATCGTCCGGGCGACCTTGAGAATCCGGTCGTGCGCCCGCGCCGACAGCCCGAGGCGCGTCAGCGCGGACTGCAACAGCGCCTGCCCAGAGGCGTCGAGCGCGCAGTGGCGGCGCACCTGCGGGGCCGTCAGGCCGGCGTTGCACGTCGGGGCCGACGCCTCGCCCGCGACGCGGTCCGCCTGCCGCTCGCGGGCGGCCACGACGCGCGCCCGGACCGCCGCGCTCGGCTCGGCGTCCGCCTTCCGCCGCAGGTCCTCGAACGGCACCGGCCCGACCTCGACGTGGAGATCGATCCGGTCCAAAAGCGGACCCGACACCTTCGAGAGGTACCGCTGCACCTGCCCCGGCCCGCAGACGCAGGCCCGCGTCGGGTCGCCGGCGTGGCCGCACGGGCACGGGTTCATGCTCGCGACCATCATGAACCGCGCCGGGAAGCGGACCGAGGCGCGCGCACGGGCGATCGTCACCTCGCCCTCTTCGAGTGGCTGCCGGAGCACTTCGAGCACCGCCCGGTCGAACTCGGGGAGTTCGTCGAGGAACAGCACGCCGTTGTGGGCCAGCGAGATCTCGCCCGGCGTCGGGTTCGAGCCGCCGCCGCACAGGCCGGCGTTGGAGATCGTGTGGTGCGGCGACCGGAACGGGCGCACCGAGACGAGCCCGTGGCGGGCGTGCCCGTTGAGCCGCCCGCCGACCGAGAGGATCTTGGTCGTTTCGAGCGCCTCGGCCGCCGTCAGCGGCGGGAGGATCGTCGGGAGACGCCGCGCGAGCATCGTCTTTCCCGCGCCGGGCGGTCCGATGAGGAGCGCGTTGTGCCCGCCGGCCGCCGCCACCTCGAGCGCCCGCTTGACGAACGCCTGCCCGCGGACGTCGGCGAAGTCCGGCCCGCCGGGCGGCCCGTCCTCGTGGCTGAACGGCCTCGGGACGGCCCGCTCGCCGTGCCCGCCACCGGTCGTCAACAGACTGAACGCCTCGCGGAGC
>JANPJI010000739.1:0-4015 GCA_031425425.1 Rubricoccaceae bacterium | reverse complement strand
ATCGAGCTCGCGGAGGGGGTTGAGATGGTGATGCCGGGGGACAACACGCAGTTCACGGTGGCTCTGATCAACCCGATCGCGATGGAGGAGGGGTTGCGTTTCGCGATCCGGGAGGGCGGTCGGACGGTGGGCGCGGGCGTCGTCTCCAAGATCCTCGACTAATCACACGGTCAGTGGGCAGTAGGCAGTGTCAGAGAGTCTGCGCTGCCTCCTGCATACTTCCACTGGCTACTGGCTCGGCGGCGAAGCCGACGATACTGGCCACTGGCCACCTAAATGGCAAATCAGAAAATCCGGATCAAGCTCAAGTCCTACGACCACATGCTGGTCGACAAGAGCGCCGAGAAGATCATCCGCACGGTCAAGAGCACCGGCGCGGTCGTCAGCGGGCCGATCCCGCTCCCGACACACAAGCAGATCTACACGGTCCTCCGCGGGCCACACGTGGACAAGAAGAGCCGCGAGCAGTTCGAGACGCGCTCCCACAAGCGCCTCATCGACATCCTCTCGACGAGCACCAAGACCGTCGACGCCCTGATGAAGCTGGAGCTCCCCTCCGGCGTCGATGTGGAGATCAAGGTCTGACCTGTCCCGGCCGGACTGTCCCGCACGCACGATGACCCGACTTCTCGCCTCTGCTCTCGTCCTCGTGGCCCTCGCGGGCTGCGACCAGACGACCACCGACACCCGCACCGACTCGGCGCGGATCGTCGGCGCGTGGAGCGCCTCGTCGGCCAACGTGCGCGTCCAGGGCCTTCCGTTCGGGATCCCGGTCGCAGACCTCGCCGCCGCAGGCGACGAGCAGATGTTCACGTTCCGCACTGACGGCACGTTCTCGTTCCGCTTCGACCCCGCGGAGGGCCGGCGCGTCACGATCTCCTACGGGGGCCGTGACTACGTCAGCTTCCCGCTGGACCAGACGGTCAGCCTCGCCGGCACCTACACGGTGGACGAGAGCGCCGACCGGATCGCACTGTCGACTGTGCCCGGACAGACCGCCGACGACTTCCAACTCGGCTACCGCTTTGCCGGCTCCGCCGGCGCGGGGCTCGAACTCATCGCCGAGGACTCCGAGACGCTCGCGCGTCTCTTCGGCATCGCCAGCGAGGACGCGGCCCGTGTGGCCGAGTTCGTCACGGGCGGGTCCATCACGTACACCTCGGGGAGCACGGGCGCCTAAGTGCCCGACCCCGGCCCGCGCTTCGGCGCGGTTCACGCTTAACTAAACCAGCAGGGTTTCAATGAGCGCCATTCTAGGCCGAAAGGTCGGCATGACGAGCATCTACAACGAGGCGGGCACGCAGACCGTGGTTACGGTCATCGAAGCGGGTCCGTGCGCTGTGACGCAGGTCAAGACCGACGACATCGACGGCTACAACGCCGTCCAGCTGGGCTTCCAGGACAAGAAGGCCAAGCACACGACCAAGGCCCTCGCTGGCCACTTCGAGGCGGCCGGGACGGCCCCGCAGCGCCACCTCGTCGAGTTCCGCGACTTCGGGCTCGACGTGACGCTCGGCCAGTCTCTCACCGTCGCGGACATCTTCGCCGAGGGCGACAAGATCACCGTGTCGGGCACGAGCAAGGGCAAGGGCTTCCAGGGCGTCGTGAAGCGCCACGGCTTCCGCGGCGTCGGCGACGCGACGCACGGGCAGCACAACCGCCAGCGCGCGCCGGGCTCCATCGGCCAGGCGTCCAGCCCGAGCCGCGTGTTCAAGGGCCTCAAGATGGCCGGCCGCATGGGCGGCGAGCGCGTGACGGTCAAGGGCCTCCGCGTCGTCCGCATCCTCGCGGACAACAACGTGCTTCTGGTCCTGGGCGCTGTCCCGGGTCCGAAGAACGGCCTCGTCGAGATCGCCAAAGCCTAACTGTCCCGGCGGGCCACCCCGCCGAGCTTTCCAGCCGAACCATGAAACTGACCGTTTACACCCGCACGGGTGCCGAGGCGGGCCGCGAGATCGAACTCGACGACGCCGTCTTCGGGATCGAGCCCAACGACCACGCGATCTGGCTCGACGTCAAGGCCATCCAGGCGCACATGCGCCAGGGCACGCACAAGACGAAGGAGCGCGCCGAGGTCTCGAAGTCGACCCGCAAGCTCTACCGCCAGAAGGGCACGGGCAACGCCCGCGCCGGCTCCGCCAAGAGCCCGACCCGCAAGGGCGGCGGCACCATCTTCGGCCCGCGACCGCACGAGTACAACCCGCGCGTGAACCGCAAGACGAAGCAGCTCGCGCGCCGCTCGGCGATCGCGTACAAGCTCTCCACCGGCACGCTCCGCGTGCTGGAGAACCTGACGCTGGACGTGCCGAAGACGCGCGACGTCACGGGCCTCCTCAAGGGCAACAGCGTCACGGGCCGCGTGCTCTTGCTGACCAACGGCCGCGACGACACGCTCTACCGCTCGGCCCGCAACGTGCCCGGCGTCGAGGTCTGCGACGCCGCCCAGGCGTCTACGCTGGACCTGATGAAGGCCAAGACGATCCTCCTGCAGGAGGGCGCCATCGAGGCGCTCACGTCGGCCCTCCGCGGGTCGTCGCCGTCGGCTCCGGCCACCCCGGCACCGGTGAAGGCGGCTCCGAAGAAGGCGGCGGCTGCAAAGGCCGCTCCCGTGACGGCTGCCGCTGCAGCTCCCGAGGCGGCTGCCGCAGACGACCTGACGGACGTGTGGGGTATCGGGCCTGTGTTCGCCCGCGCTCTCGCCGCCCACGAGATCACCACGTTCGCCCAGCTCGCCGAGGCCGACCTCGAGACGCTGCGCGGCATCATCGCCTCCGACACGAGCAGCTCCGAGGCTGGTGCCAACGAGGAGTCGTGGGCCGAGCAGGCGCGCCTCCTCGCCGCCGGCGATACGGCCGCGTTCGACGCCTATGTCGAAACGCTCAAGTCCGGCGACGACGCCTAAGCCCACCTTCCGATGCACCAGATTCTGATCGCGCCCATCCTGACCGAGAAGTCGACGCGCCTCACCGAGGAAGGCCGTCACTACTCCTTCCGTGTCGCGTCCGGCGCCAACAAGATCGAGATCCGCCAGGCCGTCGAGGCCCGGTACCCGGAGATCGATATCAAGGAGGTTCGCACGATGATCGTCCGCGGCAAGCGCCGCCGGCAGATGACCAAGCGCGGCCTCGTCAAGGGCCAGCGGCCGTCCTACAAGAAGGCCGTCGTCACGCTCCGCTCGGGCGAGATCGACCTCTACGACGCCATCTAGACGCGGTTCTGGGTTCGGGGTACGAGGTACTCCTTCGGTCCGAATCCAGTACCCAGTACCCAGTACCCTCACAGGGGCGCAAAGCCGGTCCGCCGGCAGCTAGGCCCCTCCAGACAATGGCAATCCGCAAACTCAATCCGACCACGCCGGGCCAGCGCCACCGGTCCGTCTCGATGTTCGAGACGATCACGACCGACACGCCCGAGAAGAGCCTTCTCGACACGTGGAAGCGCTCGGGCGGTCGCAACAACAACGGCCGCAAGACCTCGCGCCACCGCGGCGGCGGCCACAAGCGGCGCTACCGCATCATCGACTTCAAGCGCAACAAGTTCGGGATCCCGGCGCGCGTCGCGACGATCGAGTACGACCCCAACCGGTCGGCCCGCATCGCCCTGCTCGTCTACGCCGATGGTGAGAAGCGCTACATCATCGCGCCGGACAAGCTCGGCGTCGGACAGACGGTGGTGAGCGGGCCGGACGCCTCCCCGGACCTCGGCAACGCGCTCCCGCTCTCGAACATCCCGCTCGGGACGGCGGTTCACTCGATCGAGATGAAGCCCGGCAAGGGCGCGCAGATGGCCCGCTCCGCCGGGACGTACGCGCAGCTCACGGCCCGCGACGCGGGCTTCGCGACGCTCAAGCTGCCGTCCGGCGAGATCCGCCTCGTGCCGGCCTCGTGCATGGCCACCATCGGTGTCACGTCCAACCCGGACCACATGAACATCGAGATCGGCAAGGCCGGCCGCAGCCGCTGGCTCGGCATCCGCCCGCAGACACGCGGCGTGGCCATGAACCCGGTCGACCACC
>JANPJI010000738.1:0-9480 GCA_031425425.1 Rubricoccaceae bacterium | reverse complement strand
GGGTGTGTGCTGTTCGTCGAGCGTCACCCCGCAGGGGTCCCCGCGTGGCCCGCCCCGCCGCCCCATTGGGGGGTCCCTTGCTGGAAGCTGCCATCCCTGGGGGTGGAACCCATTCGGGTTTGGGGCCCCCGCCTCTCGTTTCGGCCCGGCGCGCGCCCAAACGGCCTCCCGGCCGGGTGCCGAAATCCAGGCCGCACACGTAGCTTCGCCCAACTTCACCCGTCCGCTCATGACCCGCGCCGTCCTCGTCGCTGCCCTCGCGGCGCTCCCCGTTCTCGCCCCCGCCGCCCAGCAGATGCGGCCCGACGCGCGCCCCGTCAGCGGCACCATCCGCCCCCGCGCCGACCGGCCGGCGGAGATGGTGGACCTCACCGCCCGCACGGTCTCCATGAGCGGCATGGACGACTGCCCCGGCTTCGTGGACCCGTCCGCGCCGGACGTCGTGGTGGACTGGCGCGGCGGCGACCTCCGGATGACCGTCCGGGCCAGCTTCGACGCCACCCTCGCCGTGTCGAAGCCCGACGGCACGTGGGCGTGCAACGACGACAGCGACGGCCTGATGCCGGCCGTCGAGCAGATGGGTGCGCCGCGCGGACGCTACGCCGTCTGGGTCGGCTCGCTCCAGGAGGCCCCCGACGACCGCGCCGCGACGCTCATCGCCGGACGCCCCGCACAGGCCGCCACCCCGAACGCCTCGGCCCGCCCGACCGCCGGCACGGTCCGCGCCGAGGCCGGCTTCGAGGCGCAGAGCGGCCCTATCACCCGCGACGCCCGCGCGGGCGGCATCGACGCTGTTCAGTCGATGGGCATCCAGTCGTCCGACGTGATGGACGCCTGCACCGGCTTCATCGACAGCGCCGCGCCCACGGCCGTCGTGGCCTACCAGGGCGACGGGCAAGGCACGCTCGTCCTCTCGGCCGCCTCGGCCGACACGCAGATGCCGAACGACCTCGTGCTGCTCGTCCGCACGCCAGGGGGGACGTGGCGCTGCAACGACGACTACAACGGCTCCGACCCCGTCGTCGTGGTCGAGGGGGCCGCCCGGGGCGACTACGCCGTCTGGGCAGGGACGTACTCGGGCCGCGCACGCACCTCCACCGTCGCAGCCACGCTCTCGGTCGCCGAGACGGCCCCGCCGCCGCCCGACATGGGCATGGACGGAATGGACATGGACGAGATGGACATGGGCATGGAGCGGACGCCGTACTCCGAAGGCACCTACATGGCGCTGCAGCCCGACGGCCGCCCGTCCGTCCGCCTCGCCGTCGGCGACGCGCCCGCCTCGGCGACGGCCGACGTGCTTGCCGAGGGCCGCAACCCCGTCGCGGGCATGGTCTGCTCGGGTTACATCACGGCCGCGCCGACGGCCGCCGTCGAGATGTCCGGCAGCGGTCCGCTCGGCATTACGGCCGTCGCCGCGGACGGCTCCGACCTCGTCCTCGTCGTCCAGACGCCTTCTGGCGCGTGGTTCTGCTCCGACGACGCCGACGGGCTCAACCCCGGCATCCAGTTCGGCACGGCCGAAGACCCAACGGCCGAGGCAGGCACGTACCGCGTCTGGGCCGGCACCTTCAGCGACCCGACCTGGATGAGCGGCATGGAAGGCATGGAGGGCATGGAGGAGATGCCCGTCGTCGGGCCGACGTCGGTGACGGTCACCGCGGTGCGCGGCGAGATCGTCGTCACGGAGCCGGAGATGGGAGACATGGGCATGGTGGACCTCCCGGACTTCATGGAGGGCGTCTACGACGGCACAGACCTCCGCCCTGACGACGCCCAGACGACGCTCACGCTCCGCGACGGCGCGGCGACGGCCCAGGTCACGGCCGGCGGCGCGCTCATCAACCCCGTCGACGGCGACGCGTGCGCCGGCTTCGTCGATGCCCGCCCGTCGCTCGCGTTCACGGCCGAGGGAGCCCCGCTGAGCATCACGGCCACCACGACCGACGACGACCTGGTGATGCTCGTCCGGACGCCCTCGGGCCGCTGGCTGTGCAGCGACGACGCCGAGGGCTCGAACCCGCGCGTCCAGGCCGACGAGCAGGGCCGCCACGCCGTCTGGGTCGGCACGTTCTCGCGGCGCCCCGAGGGCGCGCCAGCCGAGGTGACGATCGCGCCCGCGATGATGGAGATGATGGGCGAGTAGACACCGCCGTCGGGTGTGCCGGACGGTTCCGAGGCGCGTGCCGCCCGCCTGCGCAACACGGGCGGGCGGCACAGCGTGTGCACGTCTTAAACTGCCCCACCACGTCTCCCCATGCGTCTCCTTCTCGCCCTCGCCGTCGTCGCTCTCGCGGCCCCGCTACACGCCCAGCCGCGGCGCCAGGCGACGCCCCTGTTCGGAACGCTCGACGCTGGAGCGGCCCCCGCGTCGGTCGCCATCGAGGCCGGCGGTCCGGACCGCAACGCGGTCCCCGGCAGCGGCTGCTCGGGCTTCATCCGCAACGCGGCACCCGTCGCGACCGTGACCCACTCGGGCGGCCCGCTCTCGATCTACGTCACGTCGGACACCGACACGACGCTGCTCGTCGCCGACCCGTCCGGCCGGTGGCAGTGCTCCGACGACGCCAGCGGGAGCAACCCCGGCGTGACGTTCGCCGCCGGTGAGTCCGGCGCGTATACCGTCTGGGTGGGGACGTTCTCGGCCGAGGCGGCCGGTGCCGCGGCGCGCCTGTCTGCCGTTCGGGGCCAGCCGCGCTGGTAACGGCGCGTCGGGCTCCAGGACTGCGCGACGCGCCTCGGCCTGTGCCGGGGCGCGTCGCTCCGTTCAGGCGGTCAGCTCTGGTCCGTGCGGAGGCGTTCGAGCAGGAGCGAGAGCGTCGCGAGTTCGTCGTCCGTGAGGTGGCGCGTGACGTCGGCGATCTCGTCCCGGGCCGGCCTGTCGAGCGCCGACAGAACGGCGAGGCCGGCGTCCGTGATCGCGACCTCGACGGCGCGGCGGTCGGTCGTGGCGCGCGTGCGCGTGAGAAGCCCGGCCTTTTCGAGGCGCGCGAGCAGGCGCGTCACGTCGGGCGTCCGGTCCAGGAGCCGGCTGCCGACCTGCGAGCACGTCATCGGCTCGGGGTGGTGGCCGCGCAGGATCCGGAGGACGTTGTACTGCGCCGTCGTGACGCCGTGGGCCGCGAAGGCGGTCGTCATCCGGCCGGACAGCCACGACTCGGTCGCGATCACGTTCAGGATAGCCTCCTGCGCAGGCGACTCGAAGCGGGACTGCTGGATGAGATCGGAGAGGGTCACAGGCTCGGCGGCGGGACCCGTCGTACGGACACGAGGGGGCCGCGTGTTCCTCGCTCAGCCGCCGTTCAGGTAGCCCCGCCCGGACGCGGTGCGCGGCGGCGCGGTGGGCGGTCCGGGGTCCGCTCCGCCGGCTCGGCGCGCGGCGGGGCCTGGCCCGCTGCGGACCCCGGCACGGCGTCCAGCGCAGCGGTGGGTGCGGTCTCCACGGGCGCGGTCGTCGCGGAGAGAAACGCCTCGGCGGCGGGGAGCGTGAACGCGAACGACGACCCGTAGCCGGGGCGGCTCTCGACGGCGAGGCGCTGCCCGTGCGCTTCGAGGATGTGCTTGACGATCGAGAGGCCGAGGCCCGTCCCGCCCTGCTCGCGCGCACGGCTCTTGTCGACCCGAAAAAATCGGTCCGTCAGGCGCGGCACGTCGGCGGTCGGGATGCCGATGCCGTCGTCGACGACGGAGATGCGGAGGTCGCCCGAGATCAGCCGGCGCGCCGAGACCTCGACGTGGCCGCCGGGATTGGTATACGTCACGGCGTTCTCGACGAGGTTGGCGAGCACCTGCCGGATGCGGTCGCGGTCGCCGTCGGCGAGCGGGAGCCCGTCGGGGATGCGCACCTGGAGGTCGACGCCGGTGTCGGCCGCGATCCGGTCGAGGTCCTCGGCCGTCTCGACGGCGAGCGCGCGGAGCGCGAACGGGCTGCGGCGGAGCTGCATCCGGCCCGTCTCGAACTTCGAGATGTCGGTGAGGTCGCGGGTGAGCATTTCGAGGCGCTGCGCGTTGGCGAGCACCTTCTCGACGAACCGGCGGCGGACGCGGTCGTCGTCGAGGGCTCCGTCGAGGAGCGTCTCGGCGAAGCCGGTCACGGCAAAGATGGGGGTCCGGAGCTCGTGGCTGACGTCGCCGAGGAAGTCGCGGCGGTAGCTCTCCATCGTCTCGAGCTGCTCGATCTCGGCCTGGAGCGCGCGGCCGGCCCCGTAGACCTGCCGGATGAGCGCGTCGATCTCGTCGCGGTCGGCCGGCGTGGCGAGCGCGGCGAGGCTGTCGAAGCGGCGCTTGCGCGCCTCGCGGAGCGTCCGGCGGGCCAGT
Source organism: Rubricoccaceae bacterium (assembly GCA_031425425.1). Lineage (GTDB taxonomy): Bacteria > Bacteroidota > Rhodothermia > Rhodothermales > Rubricoccaceae > DASVSE01. The sequence continues at coordinate 5,163 of JANPJI010000738.1, read as the reverse complement.
TCGAGACGCCCGCCGATGCGGCTCTGGACGGCCCCGTAGGCGGCGGCCCCGGCCACGACCGCGAGGGCGATCCCGGACGCGAGCGCGACCCCGAACACGTCGGCGAGCGGCTCTGCGAGGGCCAGGAGAGCGGCCAGACCCACGCCGGCTACCCCGACCGTCGCTGCGACCGTCAGGGCGACGCGGAACGCGACGCGGTGAAGGAGGGGCGGCGGCGAGACCGACGCCGCGTCGCGGGCCGGCTCGTCCGCAGCGGCGCGGCGCGGGGTGTCGGGCGAGGAAAGGTCCAGGGCGTTCGGGGGCACGCGCGCGGGAAATCTAGAGGCCGGGAGTGGGCCTGGCGTCGATGGCTTCGGCCAGCCGGTAGCCGACGCCCTTGACGGTCTCGATGTACGCCACGCCGACCTTCTCGCGGATCTTGCGGACGTGGACGTCCACCGTCCGGTCGACGACATACACGTCGGGACCCCAGACGCTGTCGAGAAGGTCCTCGCGGGTGAAGACGCGGCCGGGGTGGGCGGACAGAAAGTAGAGCAGTTCGAACTCCTTGCGCGGCAGCCGGAACGTCTCGGCCGAGGCGGGCCGCTCGACGACGTAGCGCTCGCGGTCGATGACGAGGTCGTGGACGCGGAGCGTCTGCGTCGTCGCCTCGTCCTCGCGCTCGCCGCGCCGCAGCAGCGCCCGGATGCGGCTGATGAGACGCCGCGTCGAGACCGGCTTGGGGAGGTAGTCGTCCGCCCCGGCTTCGAGGCCGGCAATCTCGTCGCCCTCGCCCGTGCGGGCCGTCAGCATGAGGATCGGCGTGAGCCGGAGCTGGCCGTTCTCGCGCAGCCGCTCGGTGAGCTCGACGCCGTTCAGCTTGGGCTTCATGATGTCGAGCACGACGAGGTCGGGCCGCTCGGCTTCGGCGATGGCGAGGCCCTCCGCCCCGTCGCGGGCCGTGAGAACCCGGAAGCCCTCCGCCACGAGGGCGTACTCGATCAGTTCGACGAGGTCGGGTTCGTCGTCGACGAGGAGGATCGTGGCGACGTCGGTGTCGGAGGGCATCGGGCGCGAAAGGGTGTCGGCCAAGCTACCCGGTAGGGATTAGGACAGTGTTAGCGCGACTCTCGGATGCCGGACAGGTGTCAGCCGGCCCGGACGACGTTCCGGCTCCCCACTCGCACGCCGACCCGATGAGCTACAAACCGCCCGGAACTCCGAGTGTCTCGGTCTACCTCATGGCCGACGGGGCGCAACGAGTGATCGACTTCCTCACCGACACGTTCGACGCGGTGCCGCTCCGCCGGACGGACGCGCCGGACGGGACGGTCGGCCACGCCGAGGTGCGAGTGGACGACACGGTCGTGATGATCGCGGACACGAGCGAGGGCTTCCTGGCGACTCCGGCCTGGCTCCACGTCTACGTGCCCGACGTGAACGAGACGTACCGGCGTGCCCTCGCAGCCGGGGGCGTCTCGGTCCAGGAGCCCGTCCAGAAGGACGACTCCGACCGGCGCGCGGGCGTCGCCGACCCGGCGGGCAACACGTGGTGGATCGCGACGCAGGTCGGCTGAGGGCCGTGCCGGAGGCGCTCAGCCCTCGCGGAGGGCGAGTCGGATGAGGTCCTCGGCGGACTGTGTGCCGGGGTGCGCCTTGAGCGCCTTGCGGAGGCGCCGCTCTGCCTCGGCCCGCGACAGCCCGAGCGCCTCAAGGCCCGCCCGCGCGTCCGCCCGCGCCTCGCCGACCGCCCCGTCGCCGCCGAGCACGCCGCCGGCCTCCAGCCCGTCGATGGCGGCGAACCGGTCGCGGAGCTTCACCACGAGCAGCTCGGCGACTTTCTTGCCCACGCCGGGGATGCGCGTCAGCATGGCCACGTCGCCCGCGACGACGGTGTCGCGGAGCTCGCTCGGCGACATGGCCGAGAGGGCGGCGAGGGCCAGCTTGGGGCCGACGCCCGAGACGGCGGTCATGGTCTCGAAGGCGGTCTTCTCCGCGACGGTCGCGAAGCCGTACAGCGTCTGCGCGTCCTCGCGGACGACGAACGTGGTGTGGAGCTTGGCCGCGCCACCAGCCGCGGGGAGCTTGTCGTAGCTCGACGCCGGGATGAGGAGCCGGTAGCCGATGCCGCCGGCCTCGACGACGGCCTCGGTAGGCTTCTTCTCGATCAGCGTTCCGGAGACGTAGGCGTACACGGGCGGGCGGAGGGTGTCGGGCAAGCTAGCGCAGCGGCGTGCCAGCCGGTTGTCACCTGCCGGAACGCTGGTGGCCCGGACCGCGGCGCGCGGCGTCATTTCACGAGGCCTTGAGAGATACGGCGCGGGCGCGAGGCGTATGTTTTGGCCCCGCCCCGCACGCCGGGGGCGCCGCCTCTGTAGCTCAGTTGGCAGAGCAGCTGACTCTTAATCAGCGGGTCGTTGGTTCGAGCCCAACCGGAGGCACCCCGAGACCGCCCTGAATCGCCCCTGTGGCCGGTTCAGGGCGGTCGTCGTTCAAGCCGCTGCGACGCTCGGGAGACCGGCGTGCGCCATTCCGCACCTCCCGGCCGAGGGCACCTGGGCCGCTGGGTCGGCTAGATTGCCCTATGCTGAGCCGACTCCTGATGCCCGCCGAGCCCGTCGGTACCGAATCCACCCGCTCCGAGTGGTCCTCTCTGGGAGCCGCGCGAAGGGGATGACCGGGTCCGAGAGCGACATCGACCTCCTCGTCGGGGTGCCCGACGGAACACCCCAACGCCCGACGGCGAGGCACATCTGGAACGCCGACGTCTCGGTGGATTACGCCGAGAAGACTCCGTCCGACCTCGCACGAAGCGCAACCACGCTCGGGCTCATCTACCCCGAAATCCTCCTGACCGGCCGGGACGTCTATGCTGTCCCCTGATACTGATCGGCCCGCGCGGGGGTATCCCACCGTCGTGCTACGCAGCCATCCGGTACGCCGGCGCAGCCGTCCGCTCCCGGTGGAGCTGGTGGAGCCGTTCGGCCTCGTCGTGGAGCCCGAACGCGTCCAGCAGTGCGGCCGCATCGAGAATCTCGCGCGACGTGGCGAGCGACGGATCGTGAGGGTGCGTGGCATAGGCCGCCTCGACGAGAGCGGACCAGTTGCGGTCGGTTCGCGTGCTGGCGGCCGTCCGCAGCGACTGAGCGATAAGAGAGGCCATCATGCGGGAGAGAGATTCACGTGTGGACAGGTGTCGCATGAACGTTCCGATTCGCGTCTCGTTGCCTGATAAGGACAGGTTAGGGAAAAGCCGTATGCCGCACTCGTCGGGAGGAGCGGTTCCGGTTCGGAGGCGACCGTCTTCGGACCTCGTCGCCGGACCAGAAGCGGTCCCGTGACCGACCTGGAACCCACCCCGTGCCCGGCTATCTTTGCCCGATCGCTTCGCCCCTGCCCGATGAAATCCGTCCTCCTCGCACTCGCGCTCGCCACCGCTGCGCCCGCCCTCGCCCAGCCCGCCGACAGCCTCGACGCCGCGCTCCAGGCGCGCCTCGGCCAGTACACGACGGTCCGCCTCACGGCCGACCTCTCGGGCCTCTCGGGCTCGACGCGGGCTATGATCCCGCACCTGCTCGACGCCGCGCAGGCGATGGACGACATCTTCTGGATGGAGGCCGGCGGCGGCTGGGGCGAGGCGCGCCACACGCTCGCGTCGGAGGCGGCGCGGCGCTACGTGGGCGTCAACTACGGGCCGTGGGACCGGCTGGCCGGCAACGCGCCGTTCCTGCCGGGCGTGGCTGCGAAGCCGCTCGGCTCGGGCTTCTACCCGGCCGACATGACCCGCGACGAACTCCTCGCCGCGGCCGAGACCGACCCGACGCTCACGGCCCTCTACACGGTCGTCCGCCGCGACGACGCGGGCCGGCTCGTGTCCGTCCCGTACCACGTCGCCTTCGCCGAGCCCGTCGCCCGGGCGGCGGCGGCGCTGCGCGCGGCGGCGGCCCTCGCCGAGGACGCCGGCCTGCGCCGCTACCTCACGCTCCGCGCCGCGGCGCTCGAAACCGACGACTACCGCCCGTCCGACGTGGCGTGGATGGAGATGCGGACCAACCCGCTGGACCTCGTCGTCGGGCCGATCGAGACGTACGAGGACGCGCTGGCAGGCTTCAAGGCGGCCCACGAGGCCTACGTACTCGTTAAGGACATGGCGTGGAGCGCGCGCCTCCAGCAGTACGCGGCCCTCCTGCCGGAGCTTCAGCGCGGCCTCCCCGTCCCGGAGGCGTACCGCGCCGAGACGCCTGGGACGGACTCCGACCTCGCCGCGTACGACGCCGTCTACTACGCCGGCGACGCCAACGCAGGCTCGAAGACGATCGCGATCAACCTGCCCAACGACGAGACGGTCCAGCTCGAGCACGGCAGCCGCCGCCTCCAGCTCAAGAACGCGATGCAGGCCAAGTTCGACCGCATCCTCGTCCCGCTCGCGGCCGAGATCCTCGCGCCCGAGCAGGCGGCGCTCGTCACCTTCGAGGCGTTCTTCGGCAACACCATGTTCCACGAGGTCGCCCACGGGCTCGGCATCAAGAACACGGTCACCGGGCCGGCGGGCGGCCCGCCGCGGACGGTCCGCGAGGCGCTCCTGGACCACGCCTCGGCCATCGAGGAGGGCAAGGCGGACGTGCTCGGGCTGTACATGGTCGAGCAGCTCGTCGCGGGCGGGCAGTGGACCGAGGCGACGCTGGACCAGCACTACGTGACCTTCATCGCGTCCATCTTCCGCTCGATCCGGTTCGGGACATCGAGCGCGCACGCGCGCGCCAACCTCGTCCGGCTCAACTTCTTCGCCGAGCAGGGCGCGGTGAGCGTCCGCCCCGACGGGCGGTGGAGCGTCGACACGGCGCGGATGCCGTCCGCCGTCCGTGCCCTCGCCGGGCGCCTGCTCACGCTCCAGGGCGACGGCGACTACGCCGCCGTCGACGCCTTCGTGACGCAGTACGGCCAGCCGACGCCGGCCCTCGGCGCCACGCTCGCCCGCATCGGGGCCGCCGGCATCCCCGTCGACGTCGTCTTCGAGCAGGGCGCGGACGTGCTGGGGCTGGAGGACTAGGCTCTGTTTGGAAACTCGGTTGCGCGCGTTCTCTCAAGAATCGTCATTCCCGCGAAGGCGGGAATCCACGTTGTTTCTGGCGTCCGATGGATCCCCGCCTGCGCGGGGATGACGTTGATCTGGAGTTTCCAGAC
>JANPJI010000737.1:0-6346 GCA_031425425.1 Rubricoccaceae bacterium | reverse complement strand
CGCAGGCGACGGCGCGGCCAACGTGTCCGGCACCTACGCCTCGGTCGAGGGCCGGACCGTCCCGGTGGCCGTGTTCGACGGCGAGAACGCCAACCCGGCCGCCGGCATCACCTCGACGGCGGCCGACATGGCGCGCTGGATGACGGTCCTGCTGGACTCGGGGCGCGTCGCCCTGCCGAGCGTCGCCACGGGGCGGCTCTTCTCCGCGGCGACGACGACGCAACTCTGGGCCCCCGTGACGCCGATCGCGGTCCGTCCGAACCCGCCCGAGCTGCGCGCCCTGCAGGCGCAGTTCCGGGCGTACGCGCTGGGCTTTAACGTCGCCGACCTCCGCGGCGTGAAGGTGGTGTCGCACACAGGCGGTCTCCCGGGCTTCGTGTCGCAGCTCACGCTCGTGCCGAGCCTCGACCTCGGCGTGGTGGTGCTGACGAACGGCGAGTCCGGCGCGGCCTTCCAGTCCATCACGCAGGCCGTGCTGGACGCGGCAATGGGCGTCCCGCCGACCGACTGGGCCGCGGCCTACCAGGCCGTCGCGGCGCGGCGCTCAGCCGCGGCGGCGACGACCGTCGCGGTTGCCGAGGCGGCGCGGGACAGCGCCTCGGGGCCGTCCCTCCCGCTCGCGGGCTACGCTGGGACGTACACGGACCCGTGGTACGGAGCGGTCGAGATCGGCGGCAGCCGCGACGGGCTCACGGTCCGGTTTACGCATACGCCGCTGCTCGTGGGCACGCTGGAGCACTGGCAGCACGACACGTTCGTCGCCCGCTGGACCGACCGCACGCTCCGCGCCGACGCCTTCGTCACGTTCGCGCTGAAGCCGGACGGAACCGTCCGCGAGGTGCGGATGCAGGCCGTCTCGCCCGAGACCGACTTCTCGTTCGACTTCCAGGACCTCGTCCTGACGCCGGACCGACCATGACCTCACGTCATCCTGAGCGGAGGCCGTCTTCGGCCGCAGTCGAAGGATCTCGACGCCGATCTCCCACAGCGTCGCTGCCGGGGCGACGTCTCGGACGCCGCGTCGAGATCCTTCGACACGCTCAGGATGACAACGTGCCGGGGCGGACCCTCCTGCCGAGCGATTTTTTGAAGGTGCCGGTAGTGCAAACGGATCAGGCGACGGGACCGGGGCGCACCTAGCTTCACGGATTCTCCGCACGTCGATGTCTGCGAACACCCGCCCCTTCCGCATTGCCCTCGTCTCGCCCCGCGGGCCGCTGTACCGCCACCGCGGCGGCGCGTGGAAAAAGCAGATGCGCTACGCGCCGCTCACGCTGACGACGCTCGCCGCGCTCGTCCCGGACGACGTCCCGACCGAGGTCGCGATCTACGACGAGGGCATCGCTGACCTGCCGGACACCTTCGACGCCGACCTCGTCGGCATCAGCGCCATCACGGGGACGGCACCGCGGGCGTATGCGATCGCGGACCGGCTGCGCGCGCGCGGCGTGCCGGTCGTACTCGGCGGAGTCCACCCCACCCTCGTGCCGGACGAGGCGCAGCGCCACGCCGACGCCGTGGTGACGGGCTACGCCGAGGACACGTGGCCCGAGCTGGTCCGCGACGCCGCGGCGGGCCGCCTCCGGGACCGCTACGCGCAGGCCCCCGGCCTGAGCCTCGCCGGCCGGCCACACCCGCGCCGCGACCTCAACCCCAAGGGCCGCTTCGCGACGGCCCACACCATCGAGGCGACCCGCGGCTGCCAGCACCGGTGCGACTTCTGCGTCGTCCCGACCGCCTGGGGCGGCGCACTCCAGCGGCCCGTCCACGAGGTCGTGGACGACATCCGGCGCATGGGCGCGCGGCGGCTGCTGTTCCTGGACCTCAACCTGATCGCGGACCCGGACTACGCGCGCGCCCTTTTTGAGGCGCTCGTGCCGCTGCGCCTCCGCTGGGCCGGCCTCGCGACGACGCTGCTCGCGCACGACGAGCCGCTGCTGGACCTCGCCGCGCGCTCGGGATGCCGCGCGCTCCTGATCGGCTTCGAGTCGCTTTCCGAGGCCACCCTCGCGTCCACGCACAAGCGCTTCAACGCGCACCGCGAGGCACCGGACGCGGCCTACCGGTTCGTGCTGGACCGGATGCACCGCGCAGGCATCGCGGTCATGGGCTGCTTCGTGTTCGGGTTCGACACGGACGACCCGGACGTGTTCGACCGGACCGCCGCGTTCGTCCACGACGCCTGCGTGGACCTGCCGCGGTTCGCCGTGCTGACGCCGTTCCCCGGGACGCCGCTCTACACGCGCCTCCGCGCCGAGGGCCGCATCCTCACCGACGACTGGGAGCAGTACGACGGCCAGCACGTCGTCTTCGAGCCCGCGCAGATGTCGCCGGACGCGCTCCTGCGGGGCACCGAGCGGGCCTGGAAGCGGACCTACTCCTACCGGGGCATCGCCCACCGCCTGGCTGGATCGCGGACCCAGCTCGCACTCGCGCTCGGCACCAACCTCGGCTACCGCTACTACGCGCACCGGCTGAACGACTTCTACACCTGCGACTGGCGCCTCGGCGCAACGGCGTGACCGCGCCGCCGCGGCGCGACGAACGCGGTGGGGCGGGCGCGATGAGCGGACGCGGTGCCGCGGCGAGGGCACGGCAAGCCGTGCCCCTACGGCGCACGGACGGGCGGTTCGGCAGAACCAAACGGGGCGGCCCGTCCAATCCCATCCCCCATTCACCATGCGGCTCACGATCATCCACCCGTGCATCGGCCGGCGGCCGGGCGAGGCGTACATCCGGGCGTGGCAGATGGAGCCCCTCCCCGCGGCCACCATCGCCGGGCTCACGCCCGACACCGTCGACGTGCGGTTCTACGACGACCGGATGGAGGCCATCCCGTTCGACGAGCCGACCGACCTCGTGGCGATCTCCGTCGAGACGTACACCGCCCGGCGGGCCTACGAGATCGCCACCGAGTACCGCCTGCGCGGCGTGCCCGTCGTGATGGGCGGCTTCCACGCGACGCTCGTGCCCGACGAGGTGAGCCGGTACGCCGAGGCCGTCGTCGTGGGCGAGGCCGAGGCCGTGTGGGCGGACGTGCTGGCGGACGCCGCGGCGGGCCGCCTCAAGCGCGTCTACCGCGGCGTGGGGCGGCCGAGCCTGGCCGGGCTCCGCCCGCGGCGCTCCGTCTTCGACGGCAAGCGCTACCTGCCCATCGGGCTCGTCGAGGCCGGGCGCGGGTGCCACTACGCGTGCGACTTCTGCGCCGTCCAGTCCGTCTTCAACAGCACGCAGACGCGCCGGCCGGTCGACGACGTGATCCGCGAAGTGCAGGAGGTCGCCGCGCGCGGCCGCAAGCTGCTCTTTTTCGTCGACGACAACGTGACGTCGAACATGAACGACGCCAAGCGGCTGTTCCGAGCAATGGCCGGCCTGGGCGTCCGCTGGATCGGCCAGGCCTCGATCGACGCCGCGCACGACGAGGAGTACCTCCGCCTGCTCACGGCCTCGGGCTGCCAGGGCGTCCTGATCGGGTTCGAGACGCTCAACGAGGCCAACCTCGTCCAGATGAAGAAGCGCTTCAACACGGCGCGCGGCGGGTACGAGGTGGCGCTCGCCAACCTCCGCCGCCACGGCGTGCGCCTCTACGCCACGTTCGTCGTGGGCTACGACGAGGACACCGAGGCGGCCGTCGCCGAGACGCTCGCCTTCGCGAAGCAGCACCGCTTCTACATCGCCGCCTTTAACCACCTCACGCCGTTCCCCGGGACGCCCCTGTACGCGCGTCTCGAACGCGAGGGCCGCCTGCGCTACGAACACTGGTGGCTGGACCCCGCGTACCGCTACAACGAGGTCCCGTTCACGCCGGCCCGGATGACCCCCGAGGCCGTCCGGAAGTCGTGCGTCGCCGCGCGCGCGTCGTTCTACGGGTGGCCGTCGATCGCGCGGCGCAGCCTGGACCGCGTCAACGCGGGCAACGCCTTCATGTGGTCCGCCTACTGGACCATCAACGCCATGCTCCGCTCCGAGGTGGACCAGCGCGACGGCTACCCGCTCGGCGACCTCGGCTGGCGCGGCGAGCTCGTCGAGGCCTCCCACGCCGCGGTGCCCTCCGCCTCGGCTCTCCCCGCCGGCGCGTGACGCGCCCCCCTGCCCGTTTCGACCTCGCGACGCCGGCCGACGACGCCGCCCTGCGCGCCCTCCTGCGGGCGATGCCCGTGCCGGGCGCGGTGACGCTCGCCGCGACCCGCGAGCCGGACTTCTTCGCCGCCGACGCTGCGCTCGGCGAGCGCGTCGACACGCTCGTCGCACGCGAGCGCCCCGGCGCGGAGCCCGTCGCCGTCCTGCAGCGGGCCGTGCGGACGGTCTACGTCGGCGGGACGCTTGCGCGCGTCGCCTACATCGGCGGGCTGCGCGTGCGGCCGGGGCACCGGACGGCCGCGCTCGTCGGACGCGGGTGGACTGCGCTGCGGGATCTCGACCGGGCGGATCCGGTGTCGTGCACGACATTATCAATAACGGATAACAACGACCGCGTGCGGCACCTCGTCGCGGCCCGCCGCGGTGCCGCCCCGCGCCTGGAGGTCGCAGCACGCCTCGTCACCCTCGCCCTGGTCGTCCGCCGCTCGCGCCGGCCGCGCCTCGACGTGGAGCCCGACGATGGCCGCGCCGGTGGCTGCGCCGCGGCGCTCCGAGAGGCGACCGGAGCCGCCCGCGACCTGTTCCCCGTGTGCCTCGCCCTGCCCGGGCCGTCCGAGACGCTCGTCGCCCTCCGCGGTGGCGAAGCGGTCGGGGCCGTCACCCTGTGGGACCCCGGCGGCGTCCGGCAGCAGGTCGTCCACGCCTACCGTCCCGGCCTGGCGCGGGCGCGTCCGCTCCTCAACCTTTTCGCACACGTCGGGCACATCCGTCCGCTCCCGCCGCCCGGCGAGGCCCTCGCGGTAGCCTTCGCCGCCGGGCTCGTCGCTCGCGACGCGGCGGCGCTGGACGCCCTCCTCGACGCCGCCCTCGCGGCCGCCTCGCGCCGCGGGCTGGGATTTCTGCTCGTCGGGTTCGACCGGGCGGACCCGCTCCTTGCGCGCGCGCGCCGCCGGCTGCACCTTGCCTACCCGAGCACGCTCTTCACCGCCAGCTGGTCCGATGACCGTCCTCCCCTCCCCCGCCCCGGCGGCCCGCCCGTCCACGCCGAGGTGGCAACCTACTGAGGTCCGCGCCGTCGCCGACCTGACCCCGGCCGACCGCCGCGAGATGCGGGCGTTGCTGGACCGCCACTTCGAGCGCGTCGAGCCGGCCGCGTTCCACGCCGACCTCGACGAGAAGGAGCACGTCGCGCTCGTCGCCGGCCCCGACGGGACACTCGCCGGGTTCTCGACGCTCGTCCGGATGACCGCGACGGTGGGCGGGCAGTGCGTCGCGGCGACGTTCTCGGGCGACACCATCGTGGACCCGTCCGCGCGCCACGCCGCGGCCCTCCCGCGCGTGCTCAGCCGCCACATCTTCGCCCGCGCCCGCGCCGAGCCCGACGTGCCGGCGTACTGGTTCCTGCTGTCGTCGGGCTACAAGACGTACCGGCTGCTGCCGCACCTCTTCCAGACGTTCGTGCCCGGCCCCGAGGCGGCCGGCCCCGAGGCGGCCGGTCCCGAGGCGGCCGGTCCCGAGGCGGCCATCCTCGACGCCGTGGCGCGCGCCCGCTACGGCGACCGCTACGACGCTGCGGCGCGCATCGTGCGCCTGGCACACCCGACGCCGCTCCGCGCGGGCGTCGCCGACCTGACGGCGCACCGCCTCCGCGACCCCCACGTCGCCTTCTTCGTCCACGCCAACCCTGGCCACGAGGCTGGCGACGAGCTGGCGTGCCTCACGCGCGTCCACCCCGACAACCTCACCGAGGCCGGCCGGCGAACGGTCGGGCCGGACCTCACCACCGACTGGCCCCCATGTTGAAAATCCCGCCTGCGGGGACGCTGCTCGACCCCGACCTGACCACGCTCGACGCGCGCCGCGCCGTCGAGGCGCGCCTCGGCACGGCGCTCGCCCCGCTGCGGGTCCACGACGACCGCCGCCGCGTGCTCGACCTCGCGACGTTCCTCGGCCTGTGGGTGGTCGGCGCGGCGATCACGCTCGCCGCCTCCGGCGGAGTTATCCGCGCGGCGGGCGTGGGCGTGTCTGCCCTCGCGCTCAACGCCGTCGTCCTGCTCCTCCACGAGGGGATGCACGGCGCGCTGTTCCGCAATCGCCGCCTCAACCACGCCGTCTCGGTCCTCCTCGGGGCGTGCATCGGGATGTCGTTCACGGCCTACCGGACGCTCCACACGCTCCACCACGACGCCCTCGGGACGGACGACGACCCGGACGACTACCACGCCTACACGCGCTCGCCGGCCCTGTTCTGGCTCCTCCAGGGCCT
>JANPJI010000736.1:0-6819 GCA_031425425.1 Rubricoccaceae bacterium | reverse complement strand
ACGGGCCGGGTCGTGCGGTTCACCGCCGAGCGCCGCGCCGCCGAGGCGATCCCGGTCCCCGACGCCGCAGACCTCCGCGACGCCCTCGCGGCCCGCCGCGACGAGGCCCGCGGACGGCCCGTCGGCGTCGCCGCCGGGGCCGGAAACGCCCTCTACGTCGCCGAGGCGCGCCGCGGCGTCGTGCTCGTGTTCGACGCCGCGCGCCGCGTCGAGCGCGTCGTCGGCGGACCCGACGCCGGGCCGGCCGCGCTCCGCGTCCCGACGTCGCTCGCCGTCGATGGCCGAGGGCGCCTGCTCGTCGTCGACGGCGGACGTGGCGGGCCGGGGACCGGGACGGGGTCCGTCCGCACGTTCGACGCCTTCGGCATGCCCGGCCCGCCGCTCGCCGTGGAGGGCATCGGGACGGTCCGGAGCGTCTCGGTCGCCGGCCCGCTCGTGCTCGTCGCCGGCGACGTGGGCGTGGTCGTTTTCCGCGGCACGACGGCGCTCGCGACGCTCGCCTCGTCCGTCCCACTCGTGGACGCCGCCGTCGCGGGCGGGGCGGTGTGGGGTCTGGGCCGCTACGGCCTCGTGCGCCTCGGCGCCGCCCCGGAGTAGCCGGCGCGCCCGGGCGCTGCCCCGAACGGGTTCTCCGAACGGGCTTGCACGCGGCGCGCTCTCGGTCCACCTTCCGCCCGCATTGCCGCCGCCACCTCCCGGACCGTTCGCTCTTCCTGCCGTCTGCCTCTGTGTCCGTGGGGCGTTGCCCTCGCCTGCTCGTCGCCGTGCTCGCCGCCGCTGTCGCCCTGCTCGCCGGGGCGGCGGCGTCTGCACAGACGCCTGGGCCGCCCGGCGGCCCCGGGCTCGGGGCCGAGCGCGACACGCTCGCGCTCGCGCCGGGCCAGACCGTCGCCCAGCTTCCCGCGGACCTCGTCCCCGGCTCGGCGGCCATCGAGGCGCTCCGCGGGGCCGCCTTCTTCCCGCTCGCGCCCGACGCCTACACGCTCGACGACGCGACGGGCCGCCTCCGCCTCGCCGCCGCAGCCGACACCGTCGTCGTGCTCCGCGTCGCGTACCGCCGACTCGCGGCTCCTGCCGTCGCCGAGCGCCCGCTCCCGCGCCTCGACTCGCTCGTCGCTGCGGAGGCGCGCGCACGGGCCGCGATGCGCGCCGGCGACTCGACGGGCGGGGCCGTCCCGCTGACCGCCGCCGCTGGGCCGGCCGCCCCACTGAGCAGGCTCCGCACGAGCGGGTCCGTCACGCGCGGCGTCGTCGCCGGGACCGCCCGGGACGTGTCCGTCACCTCGGGCCTGCGCCTCGACGTGGCCGGCGAGGTCGCCCCCGGCGTCACGCTGCGGGCCGCGCTGACGGACGAGAACACGCCGATCCTGCCCGAGGGCACCACGACGCAGCTCTCGGACCTCGACCGTGTGTTCGTCGAGGTCGACGCCCGGGCTGTCCGCGTGCGCCTCGGCGACGTGGACCTCGCGCTGGCCGGGACGACATTCGCGCCGGTCGCGCGGCAGGTCCAGGGCGCGCTCGTCGAGGCGGACCTGCCCGTGCGCGGGCTCCTCGCGGGCGGGCGCACGGTGGCGAGCGCGAGCGCGACGCGGGGGACCTACCGCAGCCAGGACCTCGTCGCCCTCGAAGGGGTCCAGGGGCCGTACCGCGTCCAGGGCCTCGCCGGCGAGACGTTCGTCGTCGTCGTGCCCGGCTCCGAGCGCGTGACGCTGGACGGGCAGACGCTCGCGCGCGGCGAGACGGCGGACTACACCATCGACTACGCGACGGGCGAGATCACGTTCACCCCGACGCGCCTCATCACGGCCGAGCGCCGCCTCACGGTCGACTTCGAGTACACGACCGGCGGCTTCACGCGGACGCTCACCGCCCTGGGCCAGGACGTCCGCCTGTGGCCCGACGCGGCCGGCCGGCCCCGCGCCCGCATCGCCGCGCGCGCCCTCCGCGAGGGCGACGCCGCCTCGTTCGCGACCGACCTCGGCCTGAGCCCGGCCGACCTCGCCGCGATCGCCGCGGCCGGCCCGCGCGACGTGCTCGTCCCGGCCGAGGAGCGCGTCCCGTACGACCCCGAGAGCCCGTTCGTGCTCTACGCCCGCCGCGACACGCTCGTCGCAGACCCGGGCGGCGGCCCGCCCGTCACGGTCCGCATCTTCGTCCCGGCCACCGCCGCCGACCCTGAGGTGTTCCGCGTCCGCTTCTCGCGCGTCGTCGCCGGCCAGGGCGACTACCGCCGGGCGGGGCAGGCGCGCAACGGGATCCTCTACGAGTACGTTGGCGCGGGGCTGGGCGACGCCGTCGCCTTCCGCCGCCTCCCGCGCCCGTCCTCCCGCAGCCTCGTGGACGTCTCGGGGGCCGTCGAGCCCGTCCCCGGCGTCGAGCTGTTCGGCGAGGTCGCGCGGTCCGTGGACGACGTGAACACGCTCGCCGAGGGCGCGGCACGGGCCGGGCTGGCGACCGAGGCGGGCCTTCGCCTGCGCCCGCAGCGCCTCGGCGCGGGCCTCCTCTCGGCCGAGGTCGTCCGCCGTGCGCGCGGCGACGCCTTCCGGACGCTGGACCGGGTCCGCGACGTCGAGTTCAACCGCCGCTGGAACCTGGCCCGCGCCGGGACCCCGTTCGGGTCCGTGCTGGACTCGCTCGGCGAGGACGTCGCCGAGGCGTCGGCGGGGTGGTCTGCGCCGGGGCGCGCCGTCGCCCGCGTCGAGGGCGGACGGCTCACGGTGGGCGGGTTCACGTCGGACCGCGTGGGCGCGGGCGTCACGTTCGGCGAGGCGGGCGTGTCCGCTCCGCTCGGGCTCCCGTGGCTGGACGCCCGCTTCGACGTCGCCCGGACGGGCGGCTCGGGGCCGCTCGCCGACACGCTCGGGGCGGGCCTGTTCGTGCGGCAGCGCGCGCTCGCCGGCCGCGCCGTCGGCGCGTTCACGCCGACCGTCGGGGTCGAGGCGGAGCGCCGCGAGCAGGACCGCGGCGCAGGCCTCGGGCCGGACGGCGGCCTGCCCGCTGCCGCCGCGCTCGCCGGGAGCTACGCCTTCCTCGCCGTCCGCCCCGGCGTCGGGCTCGTCGCCGGACCCGTCACGGCCGATGCGAGCGTCGAGGTGCGGACCGAGCGCGAGCCGCTCGGGCCGGCGGGCTCGGTCGGGCCGCTCGTGCGGAGCGCGCAGGCCATCACCGCCGAGGCCAACGTGGCCGTCCGCTCGCGCGGGAGCACGTCCGCCGACGCCCGCGTGGCCGTCCGCCGCAAGCGCGTCGAGGAGGCGTTCCGGCTGCTCGGCCGCGAGAACGCCGAGTCCGTCGCCCTGCGCCTCTCGGCCCGCGCCGCGCCGCTCCGCCGCGCCGTCGACATCCAGACGACCTACGAGGCGCTTACGGAGCGGACACCCGTGCTCCAGGAGACGTACGTGCTCGTCGGGCCGGACCTCGGGCAGTACGTCTGGCGCGACGGGGCCGGCGAGCCGCGCGCGGGCGAGCCCGACGGCGTGCCGCAGGTGGACGAGTTCTTCCCCGAGACGACCGGCCTCGAAGGGACGTATGTCCGCGCGTTCGTCCCCGGCGAGGCGCTGTTCCCGACCGTCGGCGTGGGCGCGAGCCTGCGCGTGGGCGTCCAGCCGGGCCGGCTCTTCGGCGGGAGCACGGGCGACGTGCTCCGCAACGTGACGTTCCGGACGCTCCTCGACGTTCGGGAGCAGACGCGCGAGACAGACGTGCTCCGCGTGCTCCGTCTCGCGCCGGGCGTGCTCCAGCAGCGCGTCGGGTCCGGCCCCGACAGCACCGGCACGCTCTCGGGGCGCTTCCGCGCGGAGCGGGAGGTCGTCTTCTTTCCCGGGAGCACGGCGTACGGCGGGCGTCTCGCCCTGGACCACCTCACCACGACGACCGCCCTCGCGGCCGGCTTCGAGACGCGCCTCGCGCAGGCGCTCCGCGCCGAGGGC
Source organism: Rubricoccaceae bacterium (assembly GCA_031425425.1). GTDB lineage: Bacteria > Bacteroidota > Rhodothermia > Rhodothermales > Rubricoccaceae > DASVSE01. The sequence goes on along the minus strand of JANPJI010000736.1, from coordinate 2,893 downwards.
TACGTCCGCCTGGGGCCGAGCCTCTCCGCGCGCGTCGAGGCTTCCGCGGACCGGCGGCGGACGCTCTCCGAGACGTTCGCGAGCCGCCGCTACGACCTCCGCGGCGTCGAGGCCGAGCCGCGCCTCACGTGGACGCCCCGGCCCGCGTTCAGCCTCACGCTCGGTGCCGTCGTCGTGGCCCGCACGGACGCGCTCGCGCCGGCCGACCGGCCGTCGGGCGCGTTCGTGCTCCGCGCGCCCGTCGAGGCGCGGCTCACGCTCCGCGGCCGGCTCTCGCTAGACGCCCGCGCCGAGGTGGCGAGCGTCCGCCTGCGCGGCTCGGGCGGGTCGGGCCTCGCGCTGTTCGAACTCACCGAGGGCCGCGGGCCGGGCGTCTCGGCCCTCTGGGGCGTCACGGCGCAGATCGGACTCACCGAGAGGCTCCGCGGGACCGTCGTGTACGATGCCCGTGCCCCATCCGGCGCGCCCGTCGTGCAGACGGTGCGCGTGCAACTCTCGGCCGTCTTTTAGGGAAACGGGGATCGGCCAACGCCGGGCGAGCCCGGACCTGCCATCTGGGAAATGCAGATTCCGCCCTGGGTTCGAATCGGCCCCGGCGTTCCCCGATGGCCGCTCCCCGATGGCCGTTCCCCATTCGTTACCATGGCACCCCCGCCGCCCCGTCCGCCATGCAGCTCTTCAGTTTTCTCACCGGTGCCAAGCCGCCGCTCATCACGCAGAGCCTCCGCGGGCTCGCCGACATGCTGGACACGGCCAGCACGATGTTCGCCGCGGCCACGGCCGTCCTGCTCGACAACGAGGCGCTGGAGATGGATCTCTCCGCGCTCGACGCCCAGATCAACGCCCGCGAGCGGCAGATCCGCCGCGCCGTCTCGGACCACGTATCGGCCGACCCGCGCGACCAGATGGCGCTGAGCCTCGTCCTCGTCTCGATCGTCCAGGACGCCGAGCGCTGCGGCGACCTCGCCAAAAGCCTCGCCAAGACGGCCGACCTCTCGGACCACCCCCGCATGGGGCCGCACGTCGAGGCGCTGCGGCCCATCCGCGACCGCGTCCAGCAGACATTCCCGCGCGTCCGCGCCGCCTTCCTCACGTCCGACACCGAGGCGGCGCGGGCCGTCATGGAGGAGAACGACCGGACCAAGGCCGAGACGGGGGCCTACCTCCAGCGCCTCGCTGCAGCACCGGACCTCTCGCCGAACCTCGCCGTCGTGCTGGCCGTCGGCAGCCGGATGATCGGGCGGACGGGTTCGCACCTCTCGAACATCATCTCGTCGGTCGCCCTCCCGTACGACCAGATCCGCCGCTCGCCGACGTGGGAAGAGGGCACGCGGTAACGTCCTCTGACGCCACCTGGTCGGATGTTGACCCGCTCGAACCGGCGGGAAACCGGCGATTCTGGCACAGGAATGCCGTTGTCGAGCAAGCCGGTTTAGGACTCACGCGTTGGTTCAGAATTGGCTCGAACGCCCTCGAAAACGTCGTTCTGCCCGCGTATGCGGGAACGACGGCAAGAGCGGAGCTGAATCTGCGGCGTTCACCGAGGTCCTGTACAGCCAGGTCGCATCTCCCGACGGTGAAGGGGGGCCATCCGCATCGCCGCGTGGAGTCAGCTCATGTCGGGAAAGGCAGGCTGTGTGGAGACCGGTCGGCGAGCACGCCGGCTCGCGCCCGCACACCCGAGGGCGTCTCCGCTGCGGAGAGGGTAGGGCCTGCCTGTACAACGGGGGGACGCCTGGGTGCCGACGTAGATTGAAGCCCGACTGCGCCGGGGCAATCTCGAACTTTCAGTCTAAGCTGAAACCCGACACGTGCCCGCCGGTAGCCCTCCACCAGACCCCCAGAAGAGGCCATGGCCGTCGCGACCGACACCGCCCGACCGCTCTCCGCGCCCATGCTCGGCGCGCCCGTCGAGAGCCGCCCCGTGCAGCGCTACCGCATCCGCGTGGGCATGTTCGCGTGGATGCTCCACCGGCTGACCGGCCTCGCGCTCGTGGGCTACCTCGTGGTCCACGTCTGGGGGCTAAAGGCGATCACCAACCCCGAGGCGTACAACGCGCTCATCGCGAGCTACCACGGTCCGCTGTTCAAGGTCGGCGAGTTCCTGCTGCTCGGGGCCGTCGTGTACCACGCGCTCAACGGCATGCGGATCGTGCTGATCGATTTCGTGGGCTGGAGCCCGAACCAGCAGAAGCTGTTCTGGACGCTCGGGGCCGTCGCGGCCGTCCTCTTCGCCGTCGGCGGGTACCCGTCGATCGCGGCCCTCGTCGACTACTTCTCGAACTGACCGTCATGGCCACGACCTACGGCCCCTCGGCCCGCAGCAGTGCCTTCCAGTGGTTCGTCCACCGCATCACGGGGACGTTCCTGGTGTTCCTGCTCATCACGCACTTTTGGGTGCAGCACTACAGCCGCACGACGGCGTCGGTGTCGCACTCCGTCATCACGGCCGCGGCCGCCGCCGAGGGCGAACTGCCGCAGTACGCCGACGAGGCCGAGGCGGCCGTGCGGGCCGCCCGTGCGCGGACGGGCCAGCCCGCGCCCACGCAGCCGCGGGCCGTGCCCGTGGCGATGCAGCCGGACCGCTCGGACGGCACGGCCCCCGGCCCCACCCACCCGCCGGCCGAGACCGACGCCGTGACACCGTACGACGTGCTCATGCTGCGCCTCGGCGACCCCGTCTACGCCGTCCTCTGGAAGGGCTTCAACCTGCTCTTCCTGGCGTTCGCCCTCCACCACGGCTTCTACGGGCTCAACAACATCCTCACGGACTACGTCCGCAACGACATGTTGCGCGTCGGCGCGTCGGCTCTCTCGTGGGGGCTCGCGCTCGTGCTGTTCGTCGTCGGCTCGTACTCCGTCATCGTCGCCGGCCTCTGAGGGCCAGTGGCCA
>JANPJI010000735.1:0-9888 GCA_031425425.1 Rubricoccaceae bacterium | reverse complement strand
GGATCTGGGAGGTCTCTCTCGACCCGGTGACGTCCACCGACGACGGGCCGGCACGCGCGGGGCTGTCCGTCGCCGTCGCGCCGAACCCGGTGGCGGGTGCCGGTCGCGTGGTCGTCCGGGCTGGCCGAGCCGGGCGCGTCGCCGTCGACGTGGTAAACGTCCTCGGCCAGCGCATCGGTCGGCTGTTCGATGGAGACCTCGCCGCCGACGAGGCGCGGACGCTCACGTGGGATGCCGCCCGCGTCGCGCCAGGCACGTACCTGCTCCGCGTCGCCTCCGGCCCGGACGTGCAGGTCCGCCCCGTCGTGGTCGCCCGATGACGCTGCGAGGGCCGGCGGCGTCGCGGTGGGCCTACTCGAACAGGCCCGCGGCGACGGCCGAATGCGCCTCAGCGAGCCGCTCTGGCGTCCCGACGTCGAGGAACCGGTGGGGCGCGGCCCCGCCGTCCCACACGTCCACGCGCGCGCCGCGGGCGGCCTCGCGGAGGTAGACGTCCATCACCGAGAAGACCGTCCGCGGCTCGGCCGCGAGCGCCGCGACGAGCGCCGGCCCGCACGCGTGGACGCCGCAGAAGTCCACCTCGCGGACGGTGCCCTGCGCTTCGCGGACTGTCTGGCGCTGGCCTCTGCGGGTGAACCCGACGAGGCCGTCGTCGTCGACGAGCAGCGTTCGGTCGGTCGTGGCCGGGGCGACGGCGAGCGTGGCGAGGCCCCCCGAGGCGGCCTGCCGCGCCCACAGGTCGGCGACGTCGACGGTTGTCAGGATGTCCGCGTTGTGGACCACGAACGGGACGCCGGGCCGGAGGAGCGCCGCGGCCTGGCGGATGCCGCCGCCGGTTTCGAGCGGCGCGCCGGGCTCGATGCTCACGAGTGCCCGGTCGCCCCACGGGGCCGCTACGACGAACGCCTCGACCTGGTCGGCGAGGTGCGACGCCGTCACGACGATCCGGTCCGCGCCGGCCGCGACGAGGCGCCGGGCGACGCGCTCCAGCATCGGCACGTGCGCCACCGGGACGAGCGCTTTCGGCAGGCGGTCGGTGAGCGGGCGCAGCCGGGTGCCGTAGCCGGCTGCGAGGAGGATCGCATCCATGGGAGCGTGGAAGGCGGGGTAGGTCACCAAGATCGTCCGTCTCCCCGACAGCTCAGGTCGAATGCATACAAACCGGTCGCGCTCGGGCAGGACCCCTGCCCCGCGGCTCCAGCATCAGCACGGCCGTCGCCCCGATCGGCAGCTATACCCGGATGCCAGCGGCGGCGGCCACAGCGAGCGCCGACGCCCCGACATCGCCGGCTCTGCGCTCGACTGCGAACGCGGCAACGCGGGCGCGAAGCGGGGCCACGGGCGGACGATTCGGCTTCATCGCAGCCGGGGTGTCTTGTCCGGGAAGACTCCCGGCGGGACGAGGTTCGACCTCCTGCCTGAAACGAACTCTGCCGGATGCCGCCGCCGGACGCTCAGCGTCCGATGGCCGCGCCTAGCTGAAAAGGCTGGCCGCCGCGTCGAGGGCGCGGTCGTTGAAGACGATCACGGCGATGCCGAACAGCGCCACCAGCACCACGAGCCCGAAGCACACGATGGCCCCGATCTTGCCGAGCGACGACACCGGCGGCGCGTCCGTGCGCAGGTGGCCGTCGGCCCCGGCCATGCGGCCGCGGCTGAGGCTGAGCATGCCGAGCGCGAACAGCGCCGGCAGCCCGGCCCCGAGCACGAGCCCGACGACGAGCACCTGCCAGATCGCCGCGAAGGCGTGGGACAGAATTTCCATGAGGGATCAGGAGGTGCGGCGGGACGTCTCGGCGACGCCGGCCGCGTTGGCGTGCCCGTCGGGCATGGTGATAATCGGGTGGTCCTCCGAGAGGATCGGCTCGTCGACGCCATGCTCGCTGCCCCAGTCGTCGTTGACGTTGGCGTGGTCTACCGGGGCCTTGCGCGAGTGGAGGTACATCCACAGCGACGCCCCGCAGAGGATCGCGAACACGACTCCGACGCCGATCGAGCCGCCGATGCTGTGGGCGAGGTACCAGCACGCCGCGCCGACCGCGCCCGCCGCCGGCAGCGTCAGCAGCCACGCGACGGCCATCCGCGCCGCGACGCCCCACCGGACCGTCGCGCCGGCCCGGCCGACGCCCGTGCCGAGGATCGAGCCCGTCGCGACGTGGGTTGTCGAGAGCGCCATCCCGAGATGGCTCGACGACAGGATGATCGCCGCCGAGGCCGCCTCGGCGGCCATGCCCAGCGGCGAGTCGATCTCGACGAGGCCCTTACCGAGCGTCCGGATGATGCGCCAGCCGCCCATCCACGTCCCCAGCGCAATGGCGATCGCGCACGACGCCTTGACCCAGAACGGGACCGACGCGGTGTCGGTCCAGTCGCCGGAGGCGATCAGCGCGAGCGTGATCACGCCCATCGTCTTCTGGGCGTCGTTGGTGCCGTGGGCGAGCGAGACGAGGCTCGCCGACCCGATCTGGCCCCACCGGAAGCCCGCCTCGCGGTTCTCATCCGGGATGTTGGCCACGATGCGGTAGATCAACCATGTCCCGACGGCGGCGATGAGCCCGGCGACGACCGGCGCGGCGACGGCCGGCAGGACCACCTTCTCCATCACGCCGTCCCACTTGACGCCGTCGAGGCCGAGCGCGGCGATGGTCGCCCCGATGAGGCCGCCGAAGAGCGCGTGCGACGAGCTCGACGGCAGCCCCAGCAGCCACGTGAGCAGGTTCCAGAGGATGCCGCCGACGAGGCCGGCGAAGACGATCGTCAGGATCGGTGTCCCCATCAGCGCTGCCAGCGGCGCGCCGTCTGGCCCCTGAATGTCGATCACCTTGTTGCTCACCGTCAGCGCGACCTCGATCGAGAGGAACGCGCCGATGAGGTTGAGCACGGCGGACAGGCCTACGGCCGTCTTTGGCTCGAGCGCGCCGGTCGCGATCGACGTCGCCATCGCGTTGGCGGTGTCGTGGAAGCCGTTCGTGTAGTCGAACGCCAGCGCAGTGACCACCACCACGGTCAGGATGAAGAGGGCTTCAGGCATCGGTAAGGGAGGGCTAGCACCTCCAAACGCCCCGCACCCCAGCCGGAACCGCCACCGAATGGTGTTAACGTTAAGATAACATGTCCGGATCGGTGCAGGCTGCGCCAGCCCTTCGCGCCGCCAGCGCGAAACCGCGCCGCGCCGCGCCGCGTGCGCGGCCTCCCCCCGGCCCGACCGTCATGCCCGATCGCCCCGACACCCTGCCCGCTGACCTCGTGCTCGACCTCCGCGGCGTCCGCAAGGACTACCGCGAGGGCGACGCCACGCGGACCGTCCTCGACGGGGCCGACATGCGGCTTGAGCGAGGCCGCATCGGCGCGCTCGTCGGCCGCTCCGGCGCGGGCAAGAGCACCGTGCTGAACCTCGTCTCGGGCATCGACCGGCCCGACAGTGGGCTCGTCGTCGTGGACGGCGTGGACCTCGGGGCGCTCTCTGAGCGCGACCGGACGCTCTTCCGCCGCCGCCACGTCGGCTTCGTGTTCCAGTTCTACAACCTCGTCCCGACCCTCACCGTCGAGGAGAACGTCCGCGTGCTGCTGGACCTTGACCGGACGCCCGCGGCCGAAGCGCGCGCCCGCGCCCACGCGCTGCTCGACGCCGTGGGGCTGGTGGACCGCGCGGCCGCCTTCCCGGATCGGCTCTCGGGCGGCGAGCAGCAGCGCGTCGCCATCGCGCGGGCCCTCGCCCACGACCCCGCCCTCGTCCTCGCCGACGAGCCCACGGGCGACCTCGACGCCGAGACGGGCGCGCGCGTGCTGGACCTGCTCGAGTCGCTCACGCGCGACGCCGGCAGGACGCTCCTCATGGTCACCCACGACCGCTCGACGCTGGGCCGCGCCGACGTCGTGTTCACCCTCGCGGGCGGGAAGATCGAGGAGGCCAGCGGAGCCTCGGCCAGTGGCCAGTCGGCATCGGGTGAACCCGAGCCTGTGGCCAGTGGCAGAGCCGGCAGCGTCGTGGCCTGACCGCTCCGACACCGGACCTGGACCCCGCATTCCTGCCACTGGCTACTGGCCACTGCCCACTGCCTCTTGCTTTCCCGCAGCAGCCTCCGGTACCTCCTCCGCCACCCGTGGCTGACGGCCCTGTCGATCCTCGGCGTGGCGGTCGGCGTGGCGGTCGGCGTAGCCGTGGACCTCGCCAACGCGAGCGCGCTGCGGGCCTTCGAGCTCTCCGGCGAGGCGCTGACGGGGCGGGCGACGCATCAGGTCGTCGGCGGGCCGGGCGGCGTGCCGGGGGGCCTCCCCGCGCGCCTCGCCATCGACGCCGGCGTGCCGAACGTCGCGCCGGTCGTGGACGCCACGGCGCGCGTCGCCCGCGAGCCGGCCCGCGTCGTCGGCATCCTGGGCGTGGACCTGCTTGCGGAGTCCGCCTTCCGCCCCTTCGTTGCGCCGGGGCCGGGCGGCGGCGTGGACCCCGGCGTGTTCCTGGCCGTCCCCGGCGCGGCCGTCCTCAGCCGCGGCACGGCCGAGGCCCTCGGCGTGGCCCTCGGCGACACGCTCGGGCTGCGCCTCGACGGGCGGCCGGTCGTCGCCCGCGTCGTCGGCCTGCTGGACCCCGCCGACAGCCGGAGCGCCTCGGCGCTGCAGAACCTCGTCGTCGTGGACGTGGCCACGGCGCAAGAGTGGAGCGGGGGAACGGGGATCGGCGAACGGGCATCGGGGCTCCGTCTCCCCCCGTTGCCCGCAGCCGACAGGCTGTCCCGCGTCGACCTGCTGCTCCCCGACGGACCGGCCGGCGCGGCGATGCTGGCGCGCGTGCGGGCGCTGCTGCCGCCCGGCGTGGAGGTCCGCCCGGCGACGAGCCAGGCTGCGACGCTGCGGACGATGACGGCCGCGTTCCGCCTCAACCTGACCGCCCTCAGCCTGCTCGCGCTCGTCGTCGGCCTGTTCCTGATCTACAACACCGTCACGTTTGCGGTCGTGCAGCGGCGGCGCGTGCTGGGCACGTTCCGCGCGCTCGGCGTGACGCGCGGCGAGGTGTTCCGGCTCGTCCTCGGCGAGGCGCTCGCCGTCGGGGCCATCGGGACGGTCCTCGGCCTCGGCCTCGGCGTCCTGCTCGGGACGGGCCTGGTGCAGCTCGTCACGCAGACCATCACGGACCTGTACTTCGTCGTCCGCGTGCGCGAGCTGGACCTCAACGCGGGCTCGCTGCTCCGAGGCGCGGCCCTCGGGCTCGGCGCGACGCTCCTCGGGGCGCTGCGGCCCGGCTGGGAGGCGGCAAGCGTGACGCCGGCGTCGGCCCTGCGGCGGTCGTCCGAGGAGGACCGCCTCGCGCAGGGCGCGGGGCGCCTCGCGCTCGCCGGCGTCGGCGTGCTCGGCCTCGGGGCGTTCGTGCTGTGGCTTCCCGGCGGTGTGGCGCTGGCATACGTCGGCCTGCTCGCCATCCTGGGCGGCTTCGCCCTCGCCGTGCCGTGGCTCACGCGCGGCTACGCGGCGCTCGCGCGGCCTGTCGCCGGGGCGCTCTTCGGGCCGACCGGCCGCATGGCCGCACGGGGCATCACGGCCAACCTCAGCCGGACCGCCGTGGCCGTCGCCGCGCTCACCGTCGCCGTCGCCGCCACCGTCGGCGTCTCGACGATGTTCGCGTCGTTTCGGACGACCGTCGTGGACTGGCTCGGGTCCGTCCTCCAGGCCGACGTCTACAGCTCGCCGCCGGCCGCCGTCTTCCGCCGCGGCGGCGGCATCCTCGACGACGCCCTCTTCGCCGACCTCACGGCGATGCCGGGCGTGGCCCGCGCCGACGGCATCCGCGTCCGGACGCTCGAAACCGCGCAGGGGCCGGTGGACCTCGTCGTCGGGCGCGTGGACTCGGTCCGGACGGGCGTGTACCGCTTCAAGGAGGGCGACCCGGCGACGGCCGCCCGCGACGCCATGCGAGGGAGCGTCTCGGTCAGCGAGCCATTCGGCTTCCGCTTCGGCGTCCGCGACGGCGACACGCTCACGCTGCCGACCGACGTCGGCCCGCGGCGCTTCGCCGTCTCGGGCGTGTACTACGACTACGGCAACGACCTCGGCGTGGTGCTGATGGACGAGCGGACGTTTCTGCGCCACTACCGCGACCCGGGCCGCTCGGGCGTCGCGCTGACCGCCGCGCCGGGCGTCGCGCCGGAGGCGCTCGTGCAGCAGGCCGTGGCGCTCGCCGAGGGCCGGCAGCAGGTGCAGGTCCGCTCCAACCGAGACCTCCGCGAGACGAGTCTCGCTGTGTTCGACCGGACGTTTCTGGTGACGCACGTGCTGCGCCTCCTCGCCGTCGGCGTGGCGTTCGTGGGCGTCCTCTCGGCCCTGATGGCGCTCCAGCTCGAGCGGCGCCGCGAGCTGGCCATGCTCCGCGCGCAGGGCCTCACGCCGGCCGAGCTCCGGCGGACGGTCGTGATCCAGACGGGCCTGATGGGCCTGTGGGCGGGCGTCCTGGCGGTCCCGCTGGGGCTCGTGCTCGCGGCCGTGCTCGTGTTCGTCGTCAACGTCCGCTCGTTCGGGTGGACGCTCGCCTTCACCGTCTCGCCGGCCATCGTCGGGCAGGCCGTCGGGCTCGCGGTCGTCGCGGCCCTCCTCGCCGGGGCGTACCCCGCGTGGCGCATGGGCCGCGCCGACCCCGCCGAGGCGCTCCGCGACGCCTGACGCGCTCGCCGCTGTGGCACGCCGCGGCCGCTGCGCTACGTTCCCCGCTCCACCCGCCTCCCGCGTTCGACCGGCACTTCGCTGAGACGGCCGCCGGCCGCCCCGGCCTTCCCATCAACCTGCTGTGACGACCCGCCTCGCTGCCCTCCTGCTCGCCTCGGCGCTCGCCGGCTGCGCCGAGGCACCCGTCCGCGCCAGCGTCTCCGTCGCCGACGCCCTCGCGGGCGACACGACGGGCTACGCCCGCGCCGACCGCGTCCGCCCGTTCGCGTTCCCGGCCGACCACGGCCCGCACGAGGCCTTCAAGACCGAGTGGTGGTACGTCACCGGCAACCTGCGGGCCACGGACGGCTCGGGGCGCCGCTTCGGCGTCCAGTTCACGGTCTTCCGCTCGGCCCTCGCCCCGGACACGGCGCAGGCCGCACGCGCCTCGGCGTGGGCCACGACGCAGCTCTACATGGCACACGTCGCCCTGGGCGACGTCGCGGGCGGGCGCTTCTACTCGCAGGAGCGCTTCGCGCGGGGCGCGGCGGGCCTCGCCGGGGCGTCGGCGGACCCCGTCCGGGCGTTCCTCGGGCCGGTCGAGCTGGCCGCGACGGGCGCGCCGGACGCCTCGGGGGCCGTCCCGCTTCGCCTCGCGGGCTCGGCCGAGGGCGCCGCGTTCGCGCTCGACGCCCGGCCGCTCAAACCGGTCGTGCTCCAGGGCGACCGCGGGCTCTCGCAGAAGGGGGCCGAGGCGGGCAACGCGAGCTACTACTACGCCCAGACGCGCATGGCGACCACGGGCACGGTCACACTACCCGGTGGCGAGGCGATTCCTGTGGCGGGCCTCACGTGGCTGGACCGCGAGTGGAGCACGTCGGCCCTCGCCGGCGGGCAGACGGGCTGGGACTGGTTCGCGCTCCACCTCGATAGCCCCGACGGCGACGGCCGCGACCTGATGCTGTACCAGCTCCGCGGAGCCGACGGCACCAAAGACCCGCTGTCCGAGGGCTCGCTCGTGGACGCGGCCGGCCGCAAGACGCGCCTCGCCGCGGCCGACTTCTCGCTCGAACCGCTCGCGCGGTGGACCGCGCCCGGCGGTGCCGCCTACCCGACGCGCTGGCGGATCCGCGTCCCCTCGCAGAACCTCGACCTCGTCGTGACGGCGGCCATTGAGGCGTCGGAACTCGACGCGACCGTCCGCTACTGGGAGGGGGCCGTGGACGTCGCGGGCTCGGCCTCGGGCTCGGGCTTCCTCGAAATGACCGGCTACGCCGACTCGCGCGCGCGCCGCGCCGGGGCGCTCTCGCGAACCGAGACGGGCGCGCCGGACTGATTCGCGCGTCGTTCGAGGTGGACGAGCCGCCGGTCCAGCATCGCCGCCTCCCGGCGGACGCGCGCGTAGTGGCCGCTTTCGGGTCCGCGCCCCGCGATCCAGTCGAGCAGTGCGGCGATGAGCGAGACGGGGACGAGGACGGCGGCGAGGAGCCCGCCCAGCCAGAGCCGCGCGTGGAACGCGGCGAGTGAGACGAGCAGAGCGGAGGACGGGCTAGACATCGGCGGGGCGGCAGGATCAGCGAGCTACGGGCCGGGCTGTACGCGGGTTGCGCGCCGCGCCGCGGGTCGAGCGCGTCTGGCGGAGGGCGCCGTGAAGGCCGACCGCGAGGGCAAGCCCGAGCGCGTCGGCCACGGCGTCGAAGACCTCGCCCGAGCGGCCGATCGGGAGCGTCTGCTGGAGCACCTCGATGGCGACGGCGAGCCCGAGCCCCCACACCACGACGGCCCCGCGCCGCGCGGGATAGAGCGCCAGCCACAGGAGCCCGAACACGAGGAACAGGCCGATGTGGACGAGCTTGTCCACCGACAGGATCGGAACGTTCGGGACGTACACGCCGGGGACGAGGCACGACGCGAGCAGGCCCAGCGTCCACAGCACGGCGGGGAGGCGGCGGCGCACGGTCACGCGAGGAACGTGGCGAGGGCGGCGGGGAGACGTGCGACGAGGTCGGACGCGACGACGCCCGCGCCGGTCGGCCCGCCCGCGAGGCGCGCCGCGGCGGTGCCGACGTGAAGCGCACACACGGCCGCCTCGGCCGGGCCGAGGCCCTGCGCGAGAAAGGCGACGATCGTCCCGGCGAGGGTGTCGCCCGAGCCGGCCGTCGCGAGGGCCGGCGTGCCGGGCGGGCCGACGAACACGCGCCCGTCGGGCGCGCCGACGACGCTCGGCATCCCCTTCAGCAGCACCACCGCGTTCCAGCGCGCGGCGAGGTCGCGGACGGCTGAGATGCGGTCCGCCGGGTCGTACCGGTCGTCGCCGACGAGCGCGCGGAGCTCGCCGAGGTGCGGCGTGAGCACGAGCGGCGTGCCGCCCGACCGCTCGGCGAGGGCGGCCGTGTGGCCGGCGAACGCCCGCAGCCCGTCGGCGTCGAGCACCACTGGGACGGCCGCACGGCGCAGCAGCGCCCGCACGAGGCGCGCCGTCTCGGGCGCACGCCCGAGCCCGCAGCCGACCAGCACGGCGTCGGCCGCCGCCATGCGGTCCGTGATGGCGTCGAACGCGGCCAGCGTGAGCGCGCCGGACGACGTCTCGGGGCACGCCTCGACCATCACCTCGGCCGAGTGGGCATCCACCGTCGGTTGGGCGCTCGCGGGCGTGCAGCACACGACGGCCCCGGCCCCGGCCCGCAGCGCGGCGGTCGACGCGAGGACGGCCGCGCCTGTGTACGCCCGGCTCCCGACGACCGCCACGGCGCGCCCGGCGCTGTACTTGTGCGCGTCGGCCGCGCGGCGTGGGAGCGTGGCCGACACCCAGGCGTCCGACGCGCGGTGTGCCGCCGCCGCCGCCTCGATCTCTGCTTCGGGCACACCGATCTCGGCCACGACGACGCGTCCCGCGAGCACCGCGCCCGCGCCGACGACCGCCCCGGTTTTGATGGCTCCGAAGGCGACCGTCACCGCCGCCCGGACCGCCCCGTCTGCCGCCTCGCCGGTCGTCGCGTCGACGCCCGTCGGCACGTCGAGGGCGACGACGGGCGCGTGCTGACCGTTGATCCACGCCGCGAGCGGCGCGATTGCGGGACGCAGCGCGCCCGTCGCGCCGGTCCCGAGCAGAGCGTCGACGACGGCGTCGAACGGGCCGCTCAGCGCCTCGGGCGAGGCGACGAGGCACAGTCGGGGGCCGGCGAGGCGGGCGGCGCGGAGCCGGGTTTAACAGCGGGCTGCGCCCACCTGCGCCGGGTGCGCGGCGGGCACGGG
>JANPJI010000734.1:0-30349 GCA_031425425.1 Rubricoccaceae bacterium | reverse complement strand
CAACTATTCGGGCGGAACCGAGATCTCGGGCGGGATCGTCTGCGGCACCGTCGTCGAGGCGGTCAAGCCGTGCGGTTTCCCGGGCCCGGTCGTCGGGATGGACGCCGACGTGCTCGACGTGGCTGGCGCGAGCGTCCGCGGCGCGGTCGGCGAGCTGGTCGTCCGGCAGCCGTGGATCGGCATGACGCGCGGCTTCCATGACGGGGCGGACGGCGCGCCGGGCTCGGGCGAGGCGCGCTACCACGACGCCTACTGGAGCCAGCGCGCGGGCCTGTGGACCCACGGCGACTTCGCGGCGGTCGACGCCGACGGGCAGTGGTTCATCCTCGGCCGGAGCGACGACACGATCAAGGTGGCCGGCAAGCGCCTCGGGCCGGCCGAGGTCGAGGCGGTCCTGAACGGGCACCCGGCCGTCGCCGAGAGCGCGGCCGTGGGCGTGCCGGACGTGGTCAAGGGCGAGGCCGTCGTGGCGTTCGCCGTCCTAGCGCCGGGCCTGAGCCCCACCGAGGCGCTCCGCGCCGACCTCCACGCGGCGCTCGCGCGGGCGCTCGGCAAGGCGCTCGCCCCGAAGGCCGTCCTGTTCACGACGGCCCTCCCGAAGACGCGCAACGGCAAGATCATGCGCCGCGTCGCGCGGGCCGCTCACCTCGGCGAGGACATCGGCAACGTGGTGGCGCTGGAGAGCGAGTCCGCCGTCGAAGCGGTGCGGAACGCGGTGTGACGGGACTGGAAGAGGCAGGTGTGGACGGGATGGAGAGGGCGGAGGGGGCATTTTCGTCCATCCCACCCTCTTTCCTCGTTTCTGCCAGTTCCCCTCTCCTACTCCCCGACTCGCACCAGCGTGATCTCGAACGTCAGCGCCTGGCCCGCCAGTTCGTGGTTGGCGTCCAGCGTCGCCCCGTCGACGTCGAGCGCCGTCACCGTGACGGGCACCTGCCCGCCGTCGGGCGTGCCGAGCGCGAGGCGGTCGCCCACGGCGACGCCCTCGGGCAGGTCCGCCGCCGGCACGACGAGCGTGTTCTCGGGGTCGTGCGCGCCGTAGGCCTCGGCGGCGGGGATCGTGACGGTCTTCGTCTGCTCCGCCTCCATCCCGTCCACGGCCGCGTCAAAGCCGGGCACGACCTGGCCTGCGCCGAGCGTGAACCGGAGCGGCTCGCGGCCGCGCGACGAGTCGAACTCGGTCCCGTCGGCGAGCGTGCCGGTGTAGTGGATGTGGACGGTGTCGCCTGCGGTCGCCGGGGCCATGGCCGAAATCGGAGGGTGACGGCTTCCCACGGACGAGGCGGCGCGTGGTTCGTGCCCCACGGTGTCTTCACGTGTGCGGCGGCGCGGCTCGAAACTCGAACGCGCGGTGTCGGGTTGGGACGGCTCCTTTCCTTCCCTCCCCATGCCCATCCGCACAGCCGACGCCGAGTGGCGCGGCGCTCTCCGCGACGGCTCCGGAACCGTCCGCACCGAGAGCGGCGCGCTCGACAGCGCGTACTCGTTCGACTCCCGCTTCGGGTCCGACCAGACCAAGACGAACCCGGAAGAGCTCCTCGCGGCGGCCCACGCGGGCTGCTTCACCATGGCTGTCTCGAACGAGCTCGCTAGCGCCGGCCACCCGCCCGAGCGCGCCCACACCGTCGCCCGGGTCCACGTGGAGCAGGTCGGCGGCGGGTTCGAGATCCCGACGATTGAGCTGGACTTCGAGGCGTCCGTGCCGGGCATGGAGGACGCCGAGTTTCAGACGATCGCGGCGCACGCGAAGGAGAACTGCCCGCTCTCCAAAGTGCTCAAGGCGGCCGACATCCGCCTGACGGCGCGCCTCGTCTGAGGCGAGAGGCCTGAAACGACGAGCGGGGCGGAGGCCGAAACCTCCGCCCCGCGGCGTGTGCCCAAAGGCGGCGTGCGCTTACATCGGCCGCGTCGTCGCGCCGCTGTTGTACACGTTCGTCGCGCCGTTCTGCGAGTACTGATCCTGGAAGTAGTCCTGGTCCTCGTCGCGGGGGTGGACGCCCATCACGATGTGGCCGTTCTTGACGTCGTCCTGGTACGTCTTGGCGTGCTCCTCGGGGATGCCCGCGCCCATGAGCGCGCCGACGAGGCTGCCCGCCGCGCCGCCCGCGCCCGCGCCGGCGAGTGCGCCGACGAGCGGGCCGGCCACGAGGCCGATGCCCGGCAGTGCGACGGCCGTCCCGACGGCCGCGATGGCCCCGAGGATGCCGCCGATGGAGCCGCCGACGGCCGCGCCGGCACCCGCGCCTTCGAGGGCCTTCGAGCCTTCCTCGATCTCGGCGTCGGGCCGGGCGTGGTACTTCTCTTTCGTGTCGTCCGACATCATGACGTGGATGTCGTCGTCGGTGTAGCCGCGGTCGCGGAACGACGAGTAGGTCTTGTCGGCAGAGTCCGGGTCGGAGAAGGAACCGGTGATGAGAGGGCGATCGGCCATGAGAGGAGCCCGAAAGGGCGAGTTGGAAAGGGACAATCCTTACCGAAGCCTCGGGCTCAGGTTCCGGGTGTGTGCAAAGCGCTTCCGTACGGTCACACGGGGCGGGCGTACTCTCGCCCTCACCCGACCGCCTCCCTCCGTGCCCCTCGCTTCCCCCTACGCGACCGTCTGGACGGAGCCGTTCCGCATCCGTGCCTACGAGGCCGGGCCGGACGAGCGCGCGTCCGTCCTGGCCGTGCTCAACCTGTTCCAGGAGGCGGCCGGCGAGCAGGCCCGCGCGCACGACCTCGACGTGTTCGACCTGCCCGCAGGGCCGGCGACGTGGGTCCTCCAGCGCCTGCGCCTCGTCGTCTGTGGCCCGCTGCCGCGCCTCCGCGACGCCGTCGCCGTGGACACGTGGCCGAGCGACCGCGACGGGCTCCGCGCGCACCGCGACTTCGTGCTCCGGGACGCGGGGGGCGAGGCGCTTGTCCGCGCAACGTCCGTGTGGTTCCTGCTGGATGTCGGGCGACGCCGGCCGGTCCGGCTCCCGCCGGCGATGGACGCGTTCCTGCCCCCACCGGACGTCCCGCGCGGCCTCACGCTCCACGGCGAAGCCGCACCGGCCGCGCCAGCCGAGGCGTCCCGGATCGAACGGTTCGCCGTCCGCCATGCCGACCTCGACCGGGTCGGGCACGCCAACCACGCCCGGATCGCCGAGTGGGCGCTCTAAGCCGTCCCCGAGACCGTCCGCGCCGCGGCGCGCCTCGTCGGGCTCGACGCCGCGTTCCACTCCGAGGCGACGGTCGGGCAGGCCGTCACGTCGGCGTGCGGACCCGACGCGCAGGCCGGGACGTTGGCGCACCACGTCACCCGCGACGGCCAGACCGTCGCCGTCGCCCGCTCCCTCTGGATATGACCCGCCTCGTCCTGCTCGCCGTCCTCGTCCTCGCAATCGCCGGGGCCTTCTTCTTCCTCCGCTCGGGCGGGAGCGACACCGCGGCCGCGTTCCTGGACCGCGAGCCGGACGCCCTCGTGGTCGACGTGCGGACGCCGGCCGAGTTTGCGAGCGGACACGTCGTCGGTGCCCGCAACGTCGACGTCAATGGCGACTTCGCGGCGCAGATGGAGGCCGTGGACCGAGAGCGGCCTGTGTACGTGTACTGCCGGACCGGCCGCCGGAGCGGTGAGGCTCAGCGGACGCTGGAGGAGATGGGCTTCACGCGCGTCGTCAACGCGGGCGGGTTCCGGGACCTCGCCGCGGCCGGCGCACCGACGGAGTAGGCCGCTAGAGGGCGGCTACCGCGCGAGGCCGAAGACCTGCGTCCAGTACGTGTCGCGCTCCGACGCGCCCAGTTCGGCGTAGCGGGAGTCCATCAGGTTGCGGCAGTGGCTCGGGCTCTCTACCCAGGCATCGACGACCTCGCCGACCGAGGACTGGTACCGGGCGATGTTCTCGCCGACGATGCGCCACGAGTAGCCCGCGCGCGTCACGCGGTCGCCGGGCTGGCTGCCGTCGCGGCCGGTGTGGTCGAAGTAGTCGTTGCGGGCCATGTCCGCCGAGTGGGCTTCAGCGGCGGCCGTGAGGCGATCGTTCCAGACGAGCGGTGGCGCAGGCGGGTAGACCTGGTTCCCGCACGTCTGCCCCTGCGCCCGCGCCGCGTTGACGGCGTCGAGCATCGCCGGCCAGGGCTGCGACGAGGCGTCGACCACGACGGTATCGGAGCCGACCGAGTCGCACCCGGTGAGGCACAGCAGAGACAGGGCAAGCAGTGGAAGGCGCATCGGAGGTGGAGACGGGGACGCCCGAAGATGGACGCAGTCCTCAGCCGCTTCAGCCGATGGGCGAAGTAACTGGAACACCCGCTCCGATTGTCTCATCCGCGTTGCGCTCGCCCGCTCCCGTCCTCCGCTCTACCGCACGGCGAGCGCGACGCGGAACGGGGCCGCGGCCGGCGGCAGGCAGATCTCGGCGTCGCAGACGGCGTACCGGACTGCCCCGCTCACGGCGTGGCGCCCGCGCCGTGTGCCGCGCGATACGCGGAGCGGCTGCTCGATGCGCGCCGAGCCCGAGAACGTCGCCGCCTCGGCGTCGAACACGTCGTCGTGGGCGCGCTGCGGCGTGCCCTGACGCGGTGCCCCGGCCGTGATGCCGGAAGGGAGCGCGTCCAGGCTCACCGTGAGCGGGCGGCCGACGGCCGAGTCGAGCGCGTACATCTTCCACCCCGGCGCGAGTGCCGCCTCGAACACGACGCGCGCCTCGGCCCCGCGCGCGGCACTCTCGGCCCGGACCGTCCACGTGACGACCTCGGCCGGGCGCGGCTGGGCTTGCGCAGCCGTCGCGGCGGCGAGAAGCGAGAGAGCGAGGAGACGACGCATCAGAACCCGGTGAGAGAGGGATAGGGCAGGTCAACGGGCCGCAAGATCGGACTCGTGCCGGGCCAGACCTATGCAAACGGGGCACCCTCCCGAAAGAAGGTGCCCCGCTGGCTGCTCGCCAGTGCCTGCTCGCGCACGAGCGGCAGCGAGTGCCTAGTCCTCGTCGCCCTCGTAGCCCGAGATCTCGTCGTCGAGCGGGTCCTCGTCCGAGGAGGCGGCCGGAGCCGCCGGGGCGCTCTCCGACACGACGTGGACCGTGACGGTCGCCGTCGCGTCCGCCCCGAAGCGGACCGTGGCGGGGTAGTCGCCGATCTCGCGGATGTCGGCATCGAGCGAGATCTTGCGACGGTCAACGTCCGTGCCTGCTGCCGCGAGGGCCTCGGCGACCTGCTGCGTCGTGATGGTGCCGAAGAGGCGCCCGCCGTCGCCCGTGCGGGTGGCGATGGTGACCGCGGTGCCGTCGAGCTTCGACGCGAGCGTCTGGAGGTTGGCGAGCTGGGCCTCGATCTTGTGCGCGGCCTGGCGCGTCTCCTCGGCGTAGCGCTTGAGCGCGCTCGTCGTGGCGGGCACGGCGAGGCGGCGCGGGATGAGGAAGTTCTGGCCGTAGCCGTTCTTGACCTCGACCGCGTCGCCCTTGGCGCCGAGCGTGTCGTGGTCCTCTGTGAGGATGACCTTCATGGGGGTGCGGGAGAGTCGCCGGGTGCCGTGGAGGCACCCGCGCGGGCTACTTGACGTTGTCGGCGACGTACGGGAGCAGCGCCACGTGGCGGGCCCGCTTGATCGCCGTCGTGAGCTGGCGCTGGAACTTGGCCGAGACGCCGGACATGCGGCCCGGCAGGATCTTGCCCTGCTCGTTCACGTAGCGCTTGAGCGTGTCGACATCCTTGTAGTCGATGTACTCGATGCCCGCGGCCTTGAAGGGGTCCTTGAGCTTGATGTGGTCCGCGCCCGGCGCGGCGATGCGCTGGAGGTCGTCCGGGTTCGAGGCGGCCTTGAGCGTGGCCGCCATCTCGGGGCTCACGGCGCGCGGCGGCGGCTCGTTCTGGATCTGCTCGACCTGCGTCGGGTCGGCGGCGTTCTGCGGCGCGGGCGTGCCGGCCCCGAAGCCGGTCTCCTCCGCGGCGTCTCCGTCGCGTGTGTCGTTGGTCTCCATGGCTAGGCGGCGGCTTTGGCAGACGCCGAGTCGGCCTTCTGCTGGGTGTAGTGGCGCTCCATCTTCGCGTCGTAGCGGAGCACGAGGTGGCGCATGACGTCGTCGTTGATCCGGAGCGCGCGCTCGAGCTTCGGCAGCGCGACGGGGTTGCTCAGGCGGAAGTTGACGATGACGTAGTAGCCGTTGCGCTTCTTCTCGATGGGGTAGGCGAGGCGCTGGCTGCCGGTCTCGCTGACCTGCACCACGTCGGCACCGTTGTCCGAGAGGTAGGCCGTCACGCGCTGGACGATGTCCTTGGTCTGCTCCTCGGAGAGGACCGGGTTGATGATGTACATCAACTCGTACATGGGGGCCGCTGTCGCGGTGGCCCCGGGGGTATCTGCCATGGGAAAACCCTGTGGGATACGTGGATGGAACGTATGCGCGCGGCCGAACGGCCGCGGGCAGGGCGAACCCGAAAGCTACCGAGCGCGCCCCGGCAGGCGGCGGAGCCGGGGTGAAGAACGGAACCCCCAGTCACCGTCTCCGCAGCAGCGGCGGATGAGACCGCTGCGCTCTACACCTACCGGTCTCCGCGGCTGCCCTCCAGCGTGTCGCCGGGGGCGACGACGAAGCGGAACCGAGCGTCGCGTACGCCGGCCGCCGCGAGCGGCGTCGCAATCATCCGCTCGACGGCCCGAGCGGCGTTGCGCTTCGGCTGCGCGTTGCTGGCGACGTACGCCTCGGCCCTCGCGCGGAGAGCGGGGCGGACCGGCGCCAGGGCGGACCGGAACGTCCCCTCGTCGAAGCCGGGCATCAGAGACTGCCACCGGTCGCGGTCGATCTCGACCTGAATGTCTTCGAGGACCGGCTCCACCGAGGAGACCGCCAGGGGCGGGAGCGTCACCACGACCACTCCTTCGGGCAGGTAGCGGATGTCCCGCGGCTGGAGCGCCCGAAGGTTGAACCCGTAGCTCACCCGGCCCGGAACGCGCATCCGGGTCGTGGTCCGGCCCGTCTCCAGATCCAGGAGGCCGGGAAGGAGGCGCGTCACGCGGTCGGTACGCGTCACCGTCGTCATGTCGAGCGTGCCGACGACGAGGAACTCGTCCGGCACCTCGCGCTGGATAGCCGTCCAGACGGCCGTTTGAACCGTCTCTTCGGTGATCCGCGGCACCAGCGACCACACGAACGAGCCGACGGCGGCCAGCACGAGCGCGACCGCCAGCACAAAGCCGACGACCGCGCCGAGCGGATTCGAGCGGCGGGCGGGTGCCGCGGGCGGAGGGGCGGGAGACGAGTCGGGCACGGGTCCGAGGGACAGGCGGAGGTTAGCCGGCAAGCAGGGCGACGGCGACGGCGGCGAGCGCGAGCCCTGCCAGGTTGGCCCGCGAGAGCGTCTCGCCCCACACGAGGCGCCCGAGCAGGGCCGCGCCGAGAACGATCGAGACGCTGTTCAACGGGAACGCGACGGGGGCCGGAAGCGCGCCGACCGCGCGCAGAAAGAACTCGGCCGAGCCGTAGTTGATGATCCCCAGCCCGACGCCCCAGCCGACGACGGCCACGCCGGGCCAGCGGCCGGTCCGGACGCCCGTTGCGACCACGGCGGCCGTGCCCACCGTAAACGCGACCGCGAAGACGACCAGCAGGAACGTCGGAGTGGGGACGGTGGCGGCGTAGCCCTTCTGGAACGCCTTCATCACCACGTCGACGAGCCCGCCGGAGACGAAGAGGAGCCCGAGCAGGAGCACGAGGTTGCCCGCGCGCCGCGGCGTGGGGCTTCCCGGGAGGCCGTCGGCCGCGGCCGTCGCGGCGGGCATCTCACCGGCGACGGTCCCGCCTGGCGCGTGCGCACCGGACGGCCGGGCGACGAGCACGAACGCGACGCCGGCGAGGGCCAGCCCGAGGCCCTGCGCGACCGTCGGCACCTCGGCCCAGATCGCCCACGACGCGACGACCGGGACGACGACCGAGAGGCGCATCGCACCCGCGGCGAGCCCGATCCCGGCCCTGCGGATCGCGAGCGAGAACAGCCAGAAGCCGCCGATGAACAGCACGCCCTGCAGCACCCCGAGCGCGACCGCCCCCGGTGCGACGCCGGAGAGAGCGGCCACGTCGGCCCCCTGGAGGACGAGCGCGAGCACGGCCGCCGCGGCGTAGTTGACGGCCAGCAGCGCCGTCCGGTCCAAGTCCCGCCGCTCGGCGAGCTTGAAGACGGTCGCGATGCCGAGGCTGCACGCCACGGCGAGAAACAGAAATCCCATGCGAGGTCGCGGCGGCGGTGAGGAGTCAGGGGGCCGCGCGGCGGACCAGGAAGTACTCGACGCGCGAGGGCGCGAGCGCCACGTCGCGGACGTCGAGGCCGGCGGGGACGCGCGCA
Source organism: Rubricoccaceae bacterium (assembly GCA_031425425.1). GTDB lineage: Bacteria > Bacteroidota > Rhodothermia > Rhodothermales > Rubricoccaceae > DASVSE01. Next base: position 22,048 of record JANPJI010000734.1, on the reverse strand, counting down.
GCGACCGCGACCGTGCCCGACGTGGTGTCGCGGGCGATGTCGCGGTAGTCGACCACGGCGACGAAGCCCGCTGCCGTCTGGGCCTGCCCGTAGAGGTCGTCCGCGGTCAGCGGGACCCGGTACGTCGCGCGGACGCGCGCAGGCTCGGTCCGAACTCCGGCGATCCCGCGGGGGACGTTGACGACGCGGACGCGGAGCGTCCGGACGCCCTCGGTGAACTCGGCGATGGGGATCTGGACCGTCGTGGTGCGGGCGGACACTGTGACGAGGCCCGCCAGCGTGTCCCGGAGCGCGACGGTCATCGTCAGCGGATCGCGGACGTCTGCGGCGTCGAGGCGCTCGGTCGGCCACGCGTCGAGCGCGGCGACGAGGCGGGCGGCACCCGTCACCGTCACCGAGTCCGGCAGCAGGCGCGGCGGGCGGAGCAGCCCGAACGACGGCACGGGCCGGATGTCGCTGACGAGCCGGATCGGGACGCGGCGGCGGACCTGGCGGTCGAGCGCGAGCCGGGCCGTCCGGGGGCGGACGCTCTGGACGTCCACGCCCGGCGGGAGGCCCGACGCCGCGACGGCGCGTTCGAGGTCGACGGACGCCGCGTCGGCGTAGAGTGGGACGACGGGGGCCGACCGGGAGAGGAGCAGCAGCTTCCAGCCCTCGCCGCGGAACGTCGCGCTCGCCGTCGCGGGCGGGCGGGCGCTCAGGGCCTGCCCCTCCGGCACGCCGGCCACGCGGAGCGTCACCGGCACGGCGACCGTGTACGTCTCGCGCATGCTGAACGAGAACCACAGGCCCACGGCGACGACGAGCGAGAGCGCCATCGCGGTCGGGTTCGGCCGCGACCGCGCCCCGGGGGCCGCACCGCCGGAAGCGGCGCTGCCCGTGGCGAACGGGCTCATCGGGCGTCCGCGGCGCGCAGCTCGGCGACGAGGTCGTCTTTCGAGGCCGCGGCGACGGCCCGGCCCTGGAGGGCGATGTCCGCGCGCTCGCGGGCCAGCGCCCGGAGGTCGCGGACCGTCATCGCGTCGTAGTCGCGGTCCGGCGGGGCCGACGCGTCCACGGCGCGGGGTGCCGCGGCGCGGGGTGCCGCGGCGCGGGGAGCCGGCGACGAGGCGAGCCGCAGCAGAGCCGGGCTGTCCGCCCCCGAGGCGTCGGGAGCGGTGTCGGACGCGAGCGGGACGCCCAGCATCTTCTGCCACACGTCGTCGGCCGGGCGCGGGATCACGAGCGAGCCGAAGACCTTGCCCACGCGCTGCGCCGCGGCTACGCCCGCATCGACGGCCGCCTGCACGGCCGCCGTCTCGCCGACGACGATGTGCGAGATCATGCCCGGGTCGACGCGGTGCTTGCGGACGAGCCGGACGTCGGCCGCCTTCAGCATTGCGTCCGCCGCCTCGATGGCGGCAACGAGCCCGAACGTCTCGACGAGGCCGAGCGCGGAGCCGGGCGGGATGGGGGCCCCGCCGAGGCCGGGCAGGCGGTCGGCCATGGGTCAGCCCGGGAGGATGTGCTCGACTTCGGCGTGCGGCCGCGGGATGACGTGCACCGAGACGAGTTCGCCGACGCGCTCGGCCGCCGCCGCGCCCGCGTCCGTGGACGCCTTGACCGCGCCGACGTCGCCGCGGACCATCACGGTGACGTAGCCGCCGCCGATCTGCTCCTTGCCGATGAGCGTCACGCGGGCCGCCTTGACCATCGCGTCCGCCGCCTCGATCGCGCCGATGAGGCCCTTCGTCTCGACCATGCCGAGGGCGGAACCGGAATCTCCTGTTGCCATGGGAACTGCTCTAGAGAGGTGGAGGCCGCCGCGCGCGCGGGTCGCGCCGTGCGGGGTCCGCACGTCGGCGGGGGCCGGGCGGGCAATCTAGCACCGGGGCCCGAGGCGTCAACGCGCCTCGGCGTCCTCGGGAGGCGCGTTGACGCCCGCGCGGCGCGCCTGGAACGCCCGGACGGCCCCCCGCCCCGCGTCGACGTCCGCCCGGCCATACACGCCGAGGGCCAGCAGGGCGGGCACGTACAGCGCCAGCAGGGCCGCCCGCGCCGCGAGGCGCTCGGCGAGTGGCCACGCGGCCGTCGGGACGCCCACCGCCCACAGCCCGCCGACGAGGGCGGACAGCAGCACGGGCACGCGCCACGGGTAGTTCGCCCGGCTGATGCGCTCCGCCGAGACGCCCGTCCAGACCGACAGCGCGACGTAGGCGACGAGCGTCGAAAAGGCGGACCCGGCGATGCCGTAGCGCGGCACGAGCACCCAGTTGAGCCCGGCGTTGAGCGCCGCCGCCGCGCCGACGGCCACGGCGACCGCGCGCGTCCGCCCCGCGGCGAAGAGCACGTTGACGGTCACGAAGTACAGCCCGTACCACCCGAATCCGCCGGCGATGAGCAGCACGAGCCCCGAGACGCGCGCGTAGTCGGGGTCCGGCGTCACGACCCGGCTCACGTCGTCCACGAACAGGGCCAGCCCGAGCACGGCGAAGCCGGCGACGACGGAGAAGTGCCGGAACGCGCGCCGGTGGAGGGCCGGCGCGCCACCGTCGCCGAGCGCCTGGAGGCCGAGGACGGTGAACGCCAGCTGGAAGCTCTGCACCAGGAACGCGTTGACGAGCCCGCCGAACCGCGACGCCCACGCGTAGACCGCGTTGTCGTCGGGCGTCAGAAAGTGCAGGATGACGAACCGGTCGCCGGCGTACAGGAACCGCCCGGCCATGCCGGACACGACGAGCGGCAGCCCGAACACGATCATCGGGCGCACGAGCGCCCAGCTCACGCGCCGCTCGACCCGCGCCAGCAGCACGCCCGTCGAGACCGTCGCCAGGACCGCCGCTGCGGCGAGGTAGCCGTAGAGGATCCCGGCGAGCCCGAGCCGGAACACGACGAGGAACACGACCACGGCCGCCGTCTGGAGCAGCATCTCGGCCGCGGTCATGGCGACGTACAAGCCCGGCCGCTCGCGGCGGCGCAGCTCCTGGTAGGCTACGTCGGCAACGGTCTTGCAGACGATGTAGAGCGCGAGCGTGCGGACGAGCCCGGCCCGCGAGGCGTCGCGGAGCAGAACCTCGGCGAGGGCCGGTGCCCCGATCCACGCCGCGCACGCGACGGCTGCCGAGGCGACGAACGCGATGAGCAGGGCCGTCGCCGGGACCGCCGCGCGCTCCGCCTCGGGGACCTCACGCGACGTCGCGAACCGCAGGATCCCCAGCGGCAGGCCCGCCCCGGCGACGAGGAGCGCGATCATCAGGACGGACAGGAGGTAGTCGAACGTCCCGAAGTCGGCCTTCGAGAGGTACGCCGGGTCCACGTAATACAGCGTCACGACGAAGCCGCTGGCCTTGCCGACGACGCTCGCGAGCGTGTAGATGCCGCTCTGCTGGAAGAGGCGCTTGAGCATCAGAGCACGGGGCGGGGCTGGCCGGGCGGACGGCCCGCGGCGAGGGCGTCGTAGAACGCGACGAGCCTCTCCCCTTCCCCGCGCCACGCGAACCGGTCGAGCGCCGCCACGCGCCCCGCCTCGCCCATCCGCGCCGCGAGCGCGTCGTCCGTGAGCAGGCGCGTACATGCCGCAGCGATGGCGGCCGGGTCCAGCGGGTCCACAAGGAGCCCGCAGCCCGCGCCGTCGACGACGCTCCGCCACAGCGGCACGTCGGTAGCCACGACGGGCAGGCCGGCGGCCATGTACTCGAAGAGCTTGGTCGGGTACGCGTCCACGTACTGCGGCGTCGCGTGGAGGGCGACGAGTCCGACGCGCGCACGCGCCAGGAGGGCCGCCACGTCGGGGCGGGCGAGCGAGCCGAGCAGGTCGGTCCGGTCGGACCCGGGCAGGCCGGCGAGGCGCTCGGGGAGAGTGGCGGGGAACGGCGTCCCGGCGATGGCGAGGCGCGCGCTCTCGGGGAGAAAGGACGCCGCGCGGACCATCTCGGCCGCCCCGCGCGCCGCGGTCACGGCCCCGACGTAGGCCACGAGCGCCTCGCGCGTCTCGAACGCCGGCACAGGCGCGTCTGTCAGGACGGGGAAGTTGCGGACGAGCGCGGTCTTCGCCTCGGGGTAGCGGTCCGCGATCGTCGGCGTCGCGGCGACGACGCCGGCGCAGAATCGCCCGGCGAGCGCTTCGAGGCCGGCATACACCGCCGAGGCGGGGCGCTTGAGCAGGCCCGGGATCCAGGCCTGGTGGGCCGTCTGCCGCGGCGTGTCCTCGTGGGCGTCGTACACGACGCGGCGCCCGCGCGCGGCGAGCGGCAGCACGAACGGCAGCAGGTCTGCCTCGTGGACGTGGAAGACGGTCTCCGGCCCGCGCGCCGCGGCGACGGCGCGGCGGACGACGGCGCGCGTCGTGTGGAGCAGCCGGTCTTTTCCGTCGCGGGGGCGAGACACGGCGAGGATGCGAACGCCGTTCAGCATCTCGTCTCGGTCGTGCGGAACCACGAAGGCGACGTCGTGGCCCGCCCCGGCGAGCGTCCGGCACTCCTTCTCGGCGATGCGCGGGTCGGTTGCAGCGTGTGCCGAGGCGAGGTGGAGGATCTGGAGCGCCATCGGCTAACGCCGAGCGGCCTCGACGGCGTACCACCGCGGCGTGACGGTCCGCAGCAGCGGCCGGAGGCCGAGCGGGACACCCGTCGGCGGGCTCGTCCAGCGCTCGCGGCGCACGACCGTCCAGCCGGCCTTGTCGAGGAGCCAGTCGAACTGCCAGTCCTCGAACTCGTGGTAGTGGCGGTCCCACGGGTCGCTGGGGTTGCGGTAGGCGCTCGAAAACCAGAGGCGCATCGGGACAGTCGCGAACAGGCGCGGGGCCTGCGCGGCGCGGAGCACGCCGAGCGGGTTGACGAGGTGCTCCAGGATCTCGAACGCCGTCACCGCATCCGCCTGGACGGCGGCGGCCTCCGGCGTGTCGTCCAAGTCCGCGTCGGTGTTGGTGACGGTGTAGCCGGCCTCGCGGAGCGTCCCGGCGAAGACGTTGTCGCCGCCGAGGTCCAGCAGGTGAGCCGGCGGCGCGAGCGCTTCGCCGAGAAAGCGGCGCGTGAGCGCGAAGCGGCGCGCGTGCGCGGCGTTGGGCGGCGTGAACTGGGGCATCGGCGTCGGGGAGTGGCCGAAAGTAGCCCTACGCGCCGCGCGCGGCGGCTACTGCGTCCTGGACGATCCGCGCGACGGCGGCCGTCTGCACGCGGCGGCTGTACGGAGCGAGCGCCTCGGCGGGCGCTCCGGCGCGCGGCGTGCCCGCCGCCCACGCCGCAGCGTGCTCCCGGAGCACGGCCGCGATGCTGTCCACGTCGCCGGGAGCACGAAACGTGCCGCCGCCCGTGTCGCGGAGCACGGCTGCGGCGTCGCCGTCTGCAGGCCCGAGCCCGAGGGCGGGGCGGCCGGAGGCGAGGTACTCGTACGTCTTGCCCGGCACGACGCCTGCGGCGTAGCTCCACGCCTCGACCGTGATCAGCAGCAGCGCCGCAGCGCGCATGAGCGCGACAGCCTCGTCGTGCGGAACAGGCGGCCCGAAGCGGACGAGGTCGGCGATCCCGCGCCGTGCGGCCGCCTCGACGAGCGCCTCGGGGGCGGCCCCGACGATGCGGAGCGGGACGTCCACGCCCTCTCCGCGGAGCCACGCGAGCGCCTCCAGAAGGCCGTGCGGGACATCGTAGAGCGTCCCGGTGTAGAGCACCTCGAACGGGCCGCGCGCCGGCGCAGGGCCGACCGCCGGGAAGTCCGCCGGGTCGAACCCGTTTCGGACGAGCGCGACGGGCCGCCCGGCCTTTTGCGCAAACGCGTCTTGGAGCGGAGCCGTGACGGTGATGAGGGCCGACGCCTCGCGCAGGACCGACGCTTCGAGGCGCGCGTCGAGGCGCTGCGCCCACGCGCTCCGCCCGAGCGCGCCGGTGTAGTGGATGTCCGTCCACGGGTCGCGGAGGTCGGCGATCCACGGCAGGCCGAGGCGCCGCGCGAGCGCGCGGCCGACGAGGTGTGCCGAGTGCGGCGGACCCGTCGTGAGCACGGCGTCGACGGGAGTCTCGCGGTAGAGCCGGTGCGCGGCGCGGACGGCGAACGGCACCCACCCGACGCGCGCGTCGGGCACGAACAGGTTGGCCCGCGCCCACCGCGAGGCGCGCTCCGGGAGAGACCGGCTCTGGCCGACGGTCCCGGTGCGGGCCGCGACGGCCTCGCCGCGCGAACGGCCCGTGAGGCGGCCGTAGAGGCCGAACGGGTCCGGCGCGCGCGTCCGCACGACCGTCGTGCCGACGGGCACGTCGGCTTGGAGGCTCGCGTCGAGCGCGGGGTAGGCCCCGGCGCGGACCGTCAGCACGACGGGCTCAATGCCGGTCTCACGGAAGTAGCGCACCCACTTCAGCGGCCGCTGCACGCCCGCCCCGCCCGACGGCGGGAAGTAGTACGTCACGACGAGCAGGCGAGTCGGGCGACTAGCCTTCGGGGAGACGTCGTGCCAGTTCCCAGTTCCCAGTTCCCTCACGCCGGGTGCTTGCCGCGGCGGAGCCAGAGCAGCCCGCCGAGCCCGAGCGCGCCGCCGTAGGCGAGCACGAACGCGATCCACGAGACGATGACGCTCGTGCGGTGCGTCTCGGGGCGGAACGTCATCGTGACGAGGCTCTCGCCCCGCGGGACGGGCACGCCGCGGACGAGCCCGTCCACCGCCACGATCGGCGCGTCCGCCTCGCCGACGCGGGCCGTCCACCCGGCCGGGTAGTACACCTCCGAGGCGACGAACAGGCGCGGCCGGTCCGAGCGGACCCGCCACACGATCTCGTCGGGCCGGTAGCGGTCGAGTTCGACGGACGTCCCGGCGGAGTCGGGCGCAGCTCCGGAGAGGGCGGCGGCCGAGACGCCCGGCACCTCGGCCGAGACGAACGCGACCCGCTCGAGGTCGGTCTGCAGGCTCCGGACGCGCGCGCGCATCGCCGCCGCGTCCGGCACCACCTCGACGCGGTCGACGAGGTACGCCCGCGGTGCGGCCGACGCGTCTTCGGAGACGACCTGGCCCGTCTGCGGGTCCTGGTACACCGGCGCGAGCCCCGGCACCACACCCTGCGCGACGACGTAGCGGACGGCCAGCAGGCGGAGCGCGTTGCGGTTGTAGCCCGTCGCCGAGTCCGGGAGCGTCTCGGTGAGGTAGTCCTCGAAGGCGGCGAGGCGGACCCCGTTGTAGCCGCCGACGGACTCGGCGTAGGCAGACGGACCCGCCGTCGAGAGCGGGTTCTGGGGGAGCACGCGGAAGGTGCCCGGCCCGGCGGCGCGCGCGCGCTCGGCGAGGAACGTGTCGGCCCCGCTCAGCGGCGCAGCCGTGGCGGCGCGGCGGCGCACGAGCGACGGCGAGTCGTCGGAGACGAACCGCCGGCCGACGCCCCACAGGTCGGCCGTGGCGAGGAGCGCGAGCGCCCCGAGGGCGACGAACGCCGGCGCGCGGCGCGTCACGAGCAGCGCCACGCAGGCACACGCGAGCGCGAGGAAGAGCATCGACCGGCCGGCGTCGGATGAGAATGCGGCGACGCGGTCCGCCCGGATCTGGCCGAGGTACTGGGTGGCGGCCTGCGCGACCTGCGGGTCCGTGGGCGGGAGCCCCGCCTCGGCCGCCTGCGCGGCCACGGCCTGGGCGACCTGCTCCGCCTCGCCGGGCTTCTCGAACGAGAGCCCTGCCCCGCCGGTGATCCACAGCCCACCGACGAGCAACACGAACGCGGCGGCGGCCCCGCCGGCGACGCGCGTCTTGCGCGCCTCGGCCTCGGGCGTCGCCTCGCGGCGCTGGAGGTAGTACGCGCCCCACCCCGCCAGAAGCGCCACGACCAGCGCGACGGCGGCGAGCCACGTCTCGGGCACGCGGAACGTGCTGAACAGCGGCAGGGCCGCGAAGGCGGGCCGGTTGAGCAGCTCGAAGTGCTCGCCGAGCGCGAACGCCGACATCAGCAACGCGGACAGCCAGAAGGCGAACACCGAGCGCCGCGCCACGCCGACGGCCCCGATGAGGGCCAGCAGCAGGATCACCGGACCGAGGTAGTGGGGACCGGCGGTGAACACCTTAGGACCCCAGTAGAGCGGTCCGCCGCCGCCGTACGCGTTCGGGATGACGAGCGTGAGCAGCTCGCCCCAGCCCTGGCTCCACTGCATCGCGTAGTCCCACGCGAGGCCGCCGCCCTCGCTCGCGCCGCGCGTCGTGAACGGCTTGAACTCCCACTGCGCGAGGTACGGCTGCGCCACGAGGGCGAGGCCCAGCACGGCCCCGGCCACGAGAAGGCCCGTCGAGAACGCGAACGTCCTGAGCGTCTTGCCGCGGAAGGCGGAGACGCCCTCGGCGATCCACCACACGCCCGCGATCACCACGACGTAGTACGTGATCTGGACGTGCCCCGCCCGCAGGTTCGTCGCCGCGGCGATGGCGAAGAGGAGCGTCAGGAAGATGCTCTTCATCCGCTTCGTGCCGGGCTCGCGCCGGATCACGCCGGCGAAGGCAAGCAGCAGCCACGGCGCGTACGCGAGGGCGACGTACTTGGTGTTGTGGCCGGCGGTGAGGATGATCGGGAGGTACGCCGAGAGCCCGAAGCCGACCGCCGCGACGACGCCCGGCAACTTGGACCGCGTGAGGAAGACGGACAGCAGGTACGTCCCGAGCAACAGCACGAAGAAGTGCGCGACGGGCCACAGCCCGAGCCCGCGCAGCGCCGTGACCACGGTGTCCGCGCCGGGCACGCGCGTGGGGTACGAGACGAGGTAGCCGGGCATCCCACCGAACACGTTGGGTGCCCACAGCGCCGCGTCGCCGGTCTCGGCCTCGTACGCCTGCATCGCCTGGGCCGTCGCGCGCCACTGGACCGTGTCGCCGCCGGCGAACGCCTTGCCGCCGAACGTCGTCGGCCAGAAGAAGCCGACGGCGACGACGAGCAGGAACCCGATGCAGACGGCGTGCTGCGCCCAGTCCGGCAGCCGGTCCCACACGGACGCCTCGCCGCGGAGGACGGGGCCAGTCGCGCGGACGCGGCTCCGGCGCTTCCAGCCGTCGTTGCCGGCGAGCGGCGCGGGCCGTGCGGGGGTGGGACGGCTCTTCGGTGGCTTTGCCATTTCGGGGTGTCGGGCGGGACGCAAAAGATACCGACGGCACCCGACCGGCCCCGACGCGGATCCCCGGTTCCCTTACCCGAACCGCGACAGCTCGGCCTCGATCGTCGCTCGGACGTGGTCGCTCAGCGCGGCGGCGTCGCTCCGGCTCATTCCCGCCGTCTCGACGGGCACGCCGAGGATGACCCGCGTCTCGCCCCGCCGCGCCGTGCGCGCCTTCTCGTCGATCACGCCGACGTGGCCCACGAGCGTCACCGGCACGACGGGGACGCCGGCTTCGACGGCGAGCATGAACGACCCGCGCATGAACGGCTCGGTGTGGTGCCGGTAGCTCCGCCCGCCCTCGGGGAACAGCAGGACAGATTCACCGCCGCGGATCCGCACGCCGGCCTCGCGGAGGCTCTCGATCGCACGACGCGGGGTCGAGCGGTCGATGAACAGGCACGCCGACTTCTCGAGCACCCACCCGACGATGGGCCACGACCGCAGCTCGTGCCGGGCGACGTACACGAATGGCCGCGGCAGGCACGCAGACGTCGCGAGGATGTCCGCAGAGTTCTGGTGGTTGGCGACGAACACGACCGGCCCCGCCGGCAGCGGCGCGCGGATCTCGACGCGCGCGCGCACGCCGATCATGAAGAGAACAGACCGGCTCCACGGGCGCATCCACGTCACGAACGTCCGGGCCGTCGGCCGGAACGCCGAGTGAAGCACCAGGCCAGGGCTGAACACGAGGCAACCGACGACCGCCCAGAACGCGACCCACACGAACCACAGGTGCGCCGCCCACGTCGGCCGCGGCGGCTCGGCCCGGACCGCCGGGTCCGCAGGCGTGGAGGCGGCGGTGTCTGTCACGGAGCCGCCCCTGTCCGACCCGCACCACTCGGCGCACGCGCGGCTCGGACGGCGGCGCGGGCCAGCCGGACGAGCGCGCTCGCCGACGACAGGCCCGCTGCGCCCGTCGGCCGGCCGGGAATGGCGAGCACGAGCGGACCGGTATAGCCAGCTGCGGCGAGGCGCGCGAGCTGGTCCGCCCACGCGAGCACGCCCTCCCCGACGACCGCGTCCACGAGCACACCGTCGTCGGCCGGGACCTCATCCACGACGGCGACGCAGGCGACGGCACCACCGCCGAGGGCGAGGAGCGCGTCGAGCCCGTCGAGCACGGCTTCGCCCGTGCGGAATGCCTCCAGAGGCTGCCAGTCGGCCCCGACGGCCGGGTGTGCGACCTCCGCGAGGAGGCCGGCGAGGCCGGCACCCGTCGCCACGGCCGTCCCGGACTCGTTGCGTACGGCGAGGCGCAGCCCGTGCCGGGCCGCGGAGTCTCCGAGCGCGCGCAGCGCCGCGACGCGGTCGGCAGGCTCACCCCCGCCGCCGAGCGCGCCGACACGGACGATCCCGCACCCGAGGCGCCGGCAGAACGCCGCGGTGTCGTCGAACGCGGCGACGTCGTTGAGCCACACGGCCCGGTCCGCCGCGGAGCCCTCGAACAAGCCCGGGTCGACGGCAGCGAGGGGAAGCTCGTCGTCCGCGAGGCGACGCCGGAGGACGGCCTCGTTCACGAACGGCACGCGCTCGCCGCCGACCGTCCGCAGCGCGACGCCTTCGAGGCCCCACAGGAGCGCGTACCCGACCGCGCGGGCGAGGTCTCCGGTGACGGTGTCGGTGGCGAGAACGGGGAGCATCAGTTGAGAAGCACAGAGGCTGGATCTGCGGCGGACGTGTCGGAGCGCACCGGCCGGGCGGCCAACTCTCGGATCCGGGCAGCGAGCGCCGCCGCCGAGGCCCCATCGGGCGTCCCGGTCGCGAACGACGCGACGGGCGGTTCGTCGGGCGCGAGCGCGGCGTTCACGACGAGCACGCCGCGGATGGCATCGGACGGCCAGAGCCCGAAGGCCAGAACGTCCGCGAGGCCCTGCTCGGCGGTCCGCCCCGGCTCCCACAGCGCGACGAGCACGCTCCGCTCCGGGCCCTCGTTCCGCGCCGCCGCCTCTACGAGCGCCCGCGCCGCCTCGGCCACGACGGCCGCGGACGCGCCGCCAGCGGCCACGACGACGAGCGTGTCCCGCTCGACCGGCACCCGACCGGGGACGAAGCCGGCGACGACCTCGGGGCTGCCGAACGTGAACCGCTCGCCGGCCAGAGGCGTCAGGCCGGCGGACGCGAGGAGGTGCCGCGTGACGGCGCGGCGGGCGCTGTCGGACGGAGCCTCGGCGAGGTGCCTCGTCCCCGCTTCGATCCGGCTGTCTGCCGTGGGCTGCCGAGACAGGGCGCACCCGGCGAAACACGCCGCGGCCAGGCCGAGGGAGACCGCGAGACAGACCGAGCGCACGGGCGTGTGGGAGCGTGGAAAACGAAAGGGACCGCCCGACACGTGCCGGGCGGTCCCTCAGAGACGGTCAGACGACCGGCTGCTTACTCGAACCCGACCGTGAGGCCGGCCGTGAAGCCAATGGCCGGCTTCGGCGAGTTGGCACCGCCGAGGGCGTAGCCGAACTCGGTGTACTCCTCCTGAACCGCGCCCTTGACGAAGATCGAGGCCGGGATCTGCGGGGGCGAAATGCGGAGGTACGGGGCGACCGTCGCGGCGTGGCTGCCGACGCCGCGCACCGTGCCGATGTCAGCGACGATGGGGTTGCTGAGGCGCGTCTGGATCTGCAGCGCCGCGCCGATCTCGAAGATGCTCAGGCGGACACCCGCGCCGAGGATGGCGTTCATGATGTCGTCGCCGTCCTCTGTCGACTCGTTGAAGGCCGTGTTCGTGTTGTCCTCGATGCCCTGGAGCATGTAGTAGTCCAGGCCGCCGAAGAGGCGGATGCGCGGCGACGGGTAGTCGAAGTCCGCACCGAAGAAAATGGCGTCGCGGCCGTCAGAGGTCGACAGCGTGGTGGGCAGACGAGCACCGCCGAGGGCCGGGATCGGCTCCGTGAACTCGCGCTCGGTGCCGAGGTCGAACAGGTAGCCGCCGTGGAGGCTGATCGGGCCGGCGCTGGCCGAGCCGTACACCTTCGCGCCCTGGAGGCCGAAATCGCTCCGGATGCTCTGCAGACCGGCCGGGCCGACCGTCTGGACGTCGAACTTGTTCTGGGCGAGCGTGAGCTGGCCGCCGACGCCGAGGCCGAACCCGAAGAGGCCGACCGGGAGGCCGAGCTCGGCACCGAAGTTGGCGCGGCGTGCGACGAGAACGCCCTGCGAACCCGCAATCGTGATGTCAGTCTGGGGGCTGGGCGTCTCGCCAGCCGTGTTCCAGTAGGACTCGGCCTCACCCTGCGCGTAGTTCGCCCAGAAACGGATGGGGGACTGACGGGCCGCGATGCCGAACGCGTAGGTGTCCTGGATCGTCTCGGGGGAGACCGCCGGGGGAGCCAGGACGGACTGGGTGAAGATGCCGGGGACAGAGACGTCCGCAGTGGGCTTGTCGCCAGACTGCGGATTCTTGTTGTCACCGCCGCCGATCGCCAGCGAGCCGGCGAGCAGGCCTACGAGTGCCACATTGAGCATGAGGGGTCCTGAAAGGAGAAACGGGGGGAGGGGACGATACCGCGCAAAGGTAGAGAACGGGAGCGGAATGGGTCAACCGCCTCTGTGAACTCCTAGTCCACTTCTCGGACGCAAGTTCCACAGCGCGCGTTCTGGCCGGACAACATCGAGTTGAGTGGCACGAGCGTACCGGCGAATCTACGAACGCGAGCGATGCGGAGCCGGTTGCAACCGGACGTACGAACCGGACCATCCGGAGCGTCTCACCGGCGTCTCCAGCCCCCCTGTCTGTGCCCACCACCCGTTCCGCCGTGCGTCTCGCGAGGCGCTCCGCGATTCTCGCTGCCCTCGCCCTCACCGCCATGTCCGCGCGTGCCCAACCCGTCGTGTCGACGCCCGAGAGCCGGGAATCCACCTCCCTAACCGTTTACAACGGAGGCTTTGCGGTCGTGCGCGAGGTCCGCACGATCCCGCTCCAGCGCGGGCTCGTGTCGGTCCGCTTCGAGGGCGTCCCGTCGCAGATCGACCCGACGAGCCTCTCGCTGGCGTCGCTCTCGGCCCCCGGCTCGGTGTCCGTCCGCGAGCAGAACTACCAGTACAACCTCATCTCGACGCAGTCCGTGCTCGACGCGTCGGTCGGCCAGCGGATCCGGCTCGTGCGCCAGATCGGCGACCGCGTCGTGGCTGAGGAGGGTGTGCTGATCTCGCAGCCGGGCCAGGGCCGCATCGTGCGCCTGGACGACGGCCGCGTGCTCGTGGACCCCGACGGCACGATCGAGTTGACGACGCTCCCCGAGGGACTCCTGTCGCGGCCGAGCCTGCTGTGGCAACTCCAGTCCGACGTGGCAGGCCCGCAGCGCCTCGAGGCGCGCTACCTCACCGAGGGCATCTCGTGGAAGGCGGACTACGTGGCCGTGGTGAACGAGGCCGAGACGGCGCTTGACCTCACGGGCTGGGTGACGCTCAACAACCAGTCCGGCGCGTCCTACCAGAACGCCGCGCTCCAGCTCATCGCCGGCGACGTCCGCCGGGTCCAGCCCGAGCCGCCGATGTACGCCCCCACTGCGGAGCGCGCGATGTACGACGCCGTCGCAACGCAGGCAGCCCCTCAGGAGGAGGCCTTCTTCGAGTACCACCTCTACACGTTTCCGAACCCGACCGACATCGCCGAGCGCGAGACGAAGCAGATGGAGCTGCTCTCGGCGCAGGCCGTCGGCACGAGCCGGCGCCTCGTCATCGACGCCTCGGGGAGCTACTTCCCGTTCTACCGGCCCGTCCGGCCGGGCGAGGCGGGCGAGGAGCGCTCGGCGGCCGTCGTGATGACGGTGGACAACACGGACGCCAACCGGATGGGCATGCCGCTCCCCGAGGGCACCGTGCGCGTGTACAAAGCCGACGCGCGGGGCAACCTCCAGTTTCTGGGCGAGGACCGCATCGAGCACACGCCCCGCGGCGAGACGCTCCGCCTCTACGTCGGCGACGCGTTCGACGTCGTCGGGACGCGCACGGAGGTCTCGGCGCGGCAGGTCTCGAACCGCGAGCGCGAGGTGACGGTCGAGATCGTCGTCCGCAACCGAAAGGAGACCGCGGCGGACGTCGACGTCGTCGAGCGGGCCTTCTGGGGCGACTGGCGCATCACCGCGGCGACCGTGGATGGCCAGCCGGCTCAGCCGGACCGCCTCGACGCGCGGACGGCGAAGTGGAGCGTCCGGATGGGCGCGGGCGAGACGACGACCGTCCGCTACACGGCGCGCCTGCGCTGAGGGCAACGGGGGTCGGGGAACGGCCATCGGGAGAACGGGCTGCATGTGTGCCCCCGATGCCTGATGCCCGTTGGCCGTTGCCCCTTCTTCCCTACCCCACCCTCGTGAAGCGGGCCGTCGCGGTCTGCGTGCCGACGGTGAGTCGGACAACGTAGACGCCGGCGGGGAGCACCCGGCCGGTGGCGTCGCGCCCGTCCCACTCGGCCTCGCGGCCGTCGAGGCGCACCCGGCGGACTTCTCGACCGCGCACGTCGAACACGACAGCCTCGCCGCGGACGGCCTCGCTGGCGACGAGCCGAGCCGAGCCGGACGACGGGTTCGGGACGACATCGAGGCGCAGGCCGCTCTCGCCGCGCGGCGGGCCGGGGGTGCCGGACGTCCCGCCGGACGCGCGCCAGAAGAGGAGTCCGCCCGAGTCGGCCCCGGCGAACAGGTCCGCGTCGCCGTCGCCGTCGATGTCGGCCACGGCCGGGGCCGTGCGGCGGCGGCCGACGACGAGCGGCGTCTCGGCCGCGAAGGCGGGTGCGGCGGGCGTGCCGGTGTTGCGGAAGACGTGGATCGCGCCGGCCGCGGTGCCGACGAGCAAGTCGAGGTCGCCGTCGCCGTCGAGGTCCGCGAGGGCCGGCGCGCTGTCCTCACCGACGTCGTCGGGCAGGCCGATCTGGCGGGCGTACGCCGTGTCCGCCGCCTGTGGCGCGCCGTTGGGCTCGACGAGGAAGTCCGCGGTCTGCGCCGTGCCGGCATTGCGGTACAGCCGCACGCGCCCGTTCGAGGCGCCTGTGACCAGGTCGAGGTCGCCGTCGCCGTCGAGGTCGCCGAGCGCGCCGCGCGCGTACTGGCCCGCGTCGACGCCCTCGTAGCCGGGGTTTCCGGTCGTGGAGGCGTCGAGCGTGAGGGCCGGTGCCGTCGGCGTGCCGGCGTTGCGGAGGAGCGCGAAGCGGCCGTTGAAGCCGCCGACGAGCAGGTCGAGGTCGCCGTCGCCGTCGAGGTCGCCGGGGACCGGCCCGTAGCCGCCGTAGTCGTACGCGAGGCCGAGGTAGTCCGGGTCGATGAGGTCGAACTCCGGTGCCGCGGCGGTGCCCGTGTTGCGGTACAGGGCGAGGCGGGCGCGGCCCGAGGCGTCCGGGCCCGTCTCGCTGCCGACGAGCAGGTCGAGGTCGCCGTCGCCGTCGAGGTCCGCCGCAGCGACGGTCGCGCGCGAGCCGACGTCGACGGACTCGATGAGGCGGTTCGTCCGCTGCTGGAAGGCCGGGGCAGCGGCCGTGCCGGTGTTGTCGAAGTAGATCAGGTTGTCGACGGCGCTGCGGATGTCGAAGCAGAGCCCGCGCTGGACGCCGACGACGAGGTCGAGGTCACCGTCGCCGTCCGCATCGCCGAAGTCGGACGCGTTGTAGCCACCGGACGTGAGCGGCTGGCCGACCGGGTAACGGTCCGAGACGAGCGTGAAGGCCGGGTCGGCGGGCGTGCCGGTGTTGCCGAAGTAGTAGAGGCTCGGCGCGAAGAAGTCGCCCCAGAACAGCTCCGGGCGCCCGTCGGCGTCGACGTCGGCGAGGCGGAGCGCGTTGCCCCGTGGCGGCGCGTGGTCTCGGCGGGAGCCGCTGCGGCAGGTCCGCTGCCGGGAATCGCCCCGCCGGGCATCGCACCGGGGAACAGGCCGGGGCCCGCGTTGCCGCCACACTGCGGGTTGTTCTCGTAGACCTGGATGTCCTCGAAGGTGCTCGTGACGAACGTGAAGCGCGGCAGGCCGGCCGCGTCCGTGCCGTCGTTGCGGTAGAGCGTGATCGTGCCGAGGTCCGCCTTGCCCGCGAGCAGGTCGAGGTCGCCGTCGCCGTCGGCGTCGGCGAGGTCCGGGATGGACGAGTCCTCGATGGCGACGGGCTCGCCGTTGGCCGCGGGCAGGAGGGCGGATGCGAGTTCGAACCGGGGCGTCTGGCGCGTCCCGGCGTTGCGGTAGTAGCGCACGCGGCCGGGCTCGCCGCGCGTGACGAGGTCGAGGTCGCCGTCGCGGTCGAGGTCGCCGAAGGCGGACCACCCGCCGGGCTCGATGTCGCCCACGCGGTCAGTGCGCCACTCGTACTGCCCGCCTGCGCCGGCTCCGACGCGCTCGAAGAGCTGCAGGCCCGCCCCGCCGACGTTCAGCACGAGGTCGCCGTCGCCGTCGCCGTCGAGGTCGGCGAAGGACGGCCGCGGCTCGAAGAAGCCGCCTGTGAAGGGAAACGGGACCGGCGCGCCGGCCCTGGCGCGGACCGGGAACGGCGTCGCCTCGCGGACGAACGTCTGCGCCCGGGCGAGGGGCGCGGCGAGGAGCAGGACCAGAACGAGGCGCATGGGAGACGGAGACAGGTCGGTCAGACGGAACCCGTAAGGGCACACCGCTGGTGTGCCCTCGCGATCGGGATGCCCCGGCGGTAGCCGGGCCGCCCCAATGTCGGCACACGCTGCGGCCGGGGGACGTCGCGGACGGCAGGGCGCGGAGGACGGGGAGCGTCGGGGTGGGGCTGTGCTCGGCAGGGGCACGACGTGCTGTGCCCCTACGGGTGCTTCTTCGTGGTTCGGCGGTGGGCGGCGGGGGCATCTTTGGGTCTCCCCTCCGACGTCTCTCCCGATGCCTCTCCTGACCCTCGACGGCGTCCGCAAATCCTACGGTCTCCGCCCGCTCCTCGACGGGGCCTCGCTCGTCGTCGAGGCCGACGAGAAGATTGGCGTGATCGGCGTCAACGGGGCCGGCAAGACGACGCTGCTGCGCATCGCGGCCGGCATCGAGCCGCCCGACGGCGGGCGCGTGATCCTCCACGGGACGTCGCGTGTCGGCTTCCTGCCGCAGAACCCGGACCTCCAGGCCGGCCAGACGGTCCACGAGGCCGTCCTCGCCGGCGACGGCGAGGCGATGCGCCTGCTCCGCGCCTACGACGCGGCCATCCACGCCGCCGAGGCGGGCACCGGGGGCGACGACCTCTCGCGCCTCGCCGAGCGCATCGACGCCGTCGGCGCGTGGTCGCTCGACGCCGAGGCGCGCGCGCTCCTCGACCGCCTCGGCCTGCCCGACGCCGAGGCGCTCGTGGACACGCTCTCGGGCGGCCAGCGCAAGCGCGTCGCCCTCGCGCGCGCGCTCGTCGAGAAGCCGGACCTGCTCATCCTCGACGAGCCCACCAACCACCTCGACGCGGAGACAGTCGAGTGGCTCGAAGCCACGCTGGCCAAGTTCACCGGCGCGCTCTTGCTCGTCACCCACGACCGGTACGTCCTCGAACGGGTCACCAACCGCATGGTCGAGGTCGACAAGGGCACGCTCACGCGCTACGTCGGGCGCTACTCAGACTACCTGGAGCAGAAGGCGGACCAGACGGTCGTCCGTGAGGCGGAGGCGCAGAAGACGGCGCAGCTCGCCAAGCGCGAGCTCGCATGGCTCCGCCGCGGGGCCAAGGCACGCACGACCAAGCAGAAGGCCCGCGTCGACCGCGCGACGGCCCTGATCGGCGCTCCGAAGGACGGACCGGAGCAGGCCATCGAGATCGCCTCGGCCGCGACGCGCCTCGGGACGAAAGTCGTCGAGATGGAGAACGTGACCAAGGGGTTCGACCAGCCGGACGGCAGCCACCGCGTGCTCGTCCGCGACTTCACGTACCTCTTCACGCGCAACGACCGTGTGGGCATCATCGGCCCGAACGGGGCCGGCAAGACGACGCTGCTGGAGATGATCGCCGGGCGCCACGCGCCCGAGGCGGGTCGCGTCGACCGCGGCCCGACGGTCTCGGTCGGCTACTACGACCAGGAGAGCCGCGCGCTGGACGACGACGTCCGCGTGATCGACTACATCACGGCCGTCGCGGAGCACGTCAAGACGTCGGACGGCCAGATGATCACGGCCGGGCAGATGCTGGAGCGGTTCCTCTTCCCCGGCCCGCAGCAGTACACGCCGGTCGGGCTTCTCTCGGGCGGCGAGCGGCGGCGGCTCTACCTGCTCCGCATCCTGATGGGCGCGCCCAACGTGCTCCTCTTGGATGAGCCGACGAACGACCTCGACATCCCCACGCTCGTCGCGCTCGAAGACTACCTCGACACGTTCGGGGGCTGTGTCATCGTCGTCTCGCACGACCGGCACTTCCTGGACCGCACGGCGGAGCACCTCTTCCGGTTCGAGCCCGACGGGACACTCCGCGAGAGCCCGGGCGGCTACTCGGCCTACCTCGAGCTGAAGGCCGAGCGCGACGCAGCCGACGCGGCCGGAGCACGCGCCGGAGCACGCAACGGAGCGGGAGCACGCTCCATCTCCCCTCCCCCGCCACCGGCCGCGCGCAAGCTATCGTTCCAGGAGAAGCGCGAGCTGGGCGAGGTCGAGGCGCGCATCGCGGCGACCGAGGCGCGGCAGGCCGAGATCGAGCAGATCCTCTCCGCCAACACGTCCGACGCCGCACACTCCGTCGCGCTATCGACCGAACTGGGCGCGCTCGCTGCGACGCTCGAAGCGGACGTCGAGCGGTGGGCCGAGTTGGCGGAGTTCGCCTGACGTTTCAGGACGCCGCTGAGGCGCGGCCGCCGAGGCGCAGACATCGTGTACCACGTAAACATAACCTCCTTGTCATCCTGAACTCGATTCAGGATCTGCCTTTTGCCTTTCTACGCCTCGGCAAGGAAACGCGAAAAGACAGATCCTGAATCGAGTTCAGGATGACATATTCAGCGGAGTGCGCAGGTCTGGAACGTCGCGCCTCGAACAAAGAGGCGCAGACGCCGAGGCACAGGTGCCAAGGGTGCAGGTGCTCCTGCTACGCCTCGCCGAACAGGCCGGCGGGGGCGGCGTGGCCGTCGCCCGAGGCGACGTGCTCCGCGTGCTCCGCCTCATGCTCGGCGGCGTGCTCCGCGGCGAGCGATTCAGCGTACGTCCGGAGGCGAGCCAGCGTCGCGAGGACGTCGTCGAGCGCGTCCGGGGACGTCACCGCGGCGACGGCGGCGCGGAGGTCGGCCGGGGGAAGCGGGGCCTCGGACGCGAGGTAGCCGTGGGCGACGACGTACGCCTCCAGTTCGTCGACGCGGGCGCGGCGGAAGTGGGCCGGCGGCGACTCCCGCAGGGCATCGAGGACGGCCCGTGCGTCGCCGTCGGCGATGTCGCACAGGGCACCGATCTCGGCGAGGAACGTCGGCCCGACGGCACCTGAGGCGGCGAGCACGTCGCGGCCGACAGGCCGGCCGCGGCCGACGAGCCACGCCTGCTGCCATGCGTCGATGGCACCGACGCGGGCGAGCAGGCGGCGCGTCTCGGGCTCGGAAAGCGGGACCGACGTGCCGCCGCCGGCCGCGCCCCGGCGGATCGCCGCACGGAGCGGCCCCCACGTGTCGACGCCCGCGCGGAGGCAGGCGTGGGCCGCCTCGGGCTCCAGAAGAAGCGCCACCGGAAGGGCGGCCAGCGGGTCGCGGGCGGTCCACGCTGCGGCGTTCGTCGCCCGCGCGTAGGTCTCGGACGTGTGTCCGGCCGGGGCCGGGACCGTCCGGGTGGTCCGCTCGGACGGGGCGGCACCGAGGTCTGCGATCGCGGGGACGCCCGGAAGGGCGACCACGCGGCAGTCGAGGCCGGCGTGGGCGTCGGCGTGGCGGACCCACCGGGCGGCCTCCTCGGCCTGCGACGTGAACACGACGACCTGGCGTCCGCTCTCACCGCCCGCGCCGCGGCAGACGCCCAGGACGGCGTCCACGATGGACCCGGCGCGCTCGTCGTCGCTCGTCGCGAGCGCCTCGTCGATAAGGATTGGTAGGCGGAAGCCGACCTCCTGGACCTCGGCGAAGGCGAGGCGGACGGCGAGCAGCAACTGGAGGCGCGTCCCGCCGGAGAGCGCGTCGAGGGCGAGGCTGCGGTCCTGCGCCGTGTCGAAGGCGCGGAACGCGCCCGTCGCGGCGTCGAAGTCGAGCCGGTAGCGGTCCGCAGTGATCGCGGCGAGGAGGTCGCGGGCGCGCTGGAAGACGCGCGGGAGGTGCTGATCGCGCGTGTCGTCCTCGACGAACCCGGCGAGCGCGTCGCCGACGAGCGCGTCGGCCGTAGCGTCGTAGTCGGTGCCGAGGGCGTCGAGGGCGGCCCCGTGGCGGGCCGTGGCGGCGGCGAGCGCGTCCGAGGCGCGGGCCTGGTCCACGCGTTCGCGCGTGCGGGCGGCGGCGTCGAGGTGGGCGTCGCGGCCCGCCGCTACGAGCCGCGCCTCGTCACGACGGAGCGCGATCTCGGACGGCGCGAGGGCGAGCAGCGCCTCGCGGAAGACAGGGTGCGCGCGGGCGCTGCGGTCCGCCACGTCGGCGAGAGCGGCGGCGGCGGCGGCGGCCGTCCGGGCGTCGTGGTAGGCGTCGAACGCGCTGCAGAGGTGGGCGACGGCCGCGACGTCGGGGTTGTCAAGTCCGAGCCGCGCCAGCAGAGCATCGCGGGCCGCCTCCGCCGTGCGGTGGGCGGCCGACGCTCCGTCGGCGTCCGCGTTGGCGACGGCGGAGGCGCGGCGGAGCCCGTCGCGCGCCGCGACGCCCTGAGCGACGGCCGTCACGGCCGCAGCGGCTTCGGCGGCGTCGCGGGCCGGCGCGAGCGGGACGCCCCCGAGGAGCGCGTTGACAGCAGCGAGGGCGGCGTCTCGCGCCGTGCGCGCCGCGGCAAGCGTGCCCTCGGACGCGGCTCGGGCACCATCTGCGGCGTGCCAGGCGACGACCTGGTGCGTGAGCACGAGGAGCCCCTCAGCCCCGCGCGGGACGCGCAGCCCGAGCCCCACCGAGAGTTCTTTCTCGCGCGCCTCGACGTCCGCCACGGCGTCCGCAAGGTCCCCGATGGTGCGCTCGACCTCGTCGATCCGCTCGCGCCACAGGCGGCGGACGTCCTGGCTGGCCGCCTGTCGGTCGAGCGTCTGGAGCGTCTGCTCGACGTGCGCGGGCGTCCACTCGGCGGGCAGGTCCAGCCGGAGGATGCCGTACGCTTCGCGGGCACGCTCGGCGGGGTTCTCGCGGGCCGGGAGCGGCTGCGCGAGCGTGTATGCGACCCACGCCAGCCCGGCGCTGCCGAGCAGCAACAGCAGCGCCCACGGACTGGCGAGCACGCCAACGGCGAGGGCGACGACCGCAAGCACGGCCGCGACGATCCACACCGGACCCGGCGCGAGGCGCGGCGCAGCCGGCGCGGCGTCCGTGGTGTAGGCGAGCCACGTCCGGAGCGCCTCGACGCCGCGGCGGAGCGCGTCGGCGTCGACGGGCTGGATGCGGTTGTGGTGGGCCTTGAGGACCTGGACGCGGGCGGCCATCTCATCGGCAGCGGCGCGGGTGCGGCCGGCCTCGGCGGCGAGGTCGGCGACCCGTTCGAGGGCGTCCGGCGCGAGCGCGAGGCCGTCCGGCGCGCCCGCATCGCGGAGCGCTTCGGCGGCGTGGTCGGCCTGCGCCTGCGCGCTCGCGCGGTCGCGCTCGGCGTCCGTCACGGCCCGCGCCGCCTCGTCGAGCGCCCGGACGCGGGCGGCAAGTTCGGTCGGAGACGGAGCGTCGGACGTCGCCCACGGGTGGGCGAGGAGGGCAGCGGCGGCCTCGGCAGCCGTCTGGCCGGACGCCTCGGCGGCGTCGGCCGCCGCGCGTGCATCGGCGGCGAGGGCTTCGTACCGCGAGAGCGTGTCCCGGGCGACGTTCGCCATCGGGGCCGGGAAGGCATCGGCGTGTCGGGCAGCTTCGACGGCGTGCGCGTGGGCGTCGGCGCGGCGGTCGAGCAGGTCGAGCAGGGCGGCGCGCTCGGCGGCCTCGGCGGCGGCCTCGGCGCGGGC
>JANPJI010000733.1:0-3969 GCA_031425425.1 Rubricoccaceae bacterium | reverse complement strand
CTCTCGGGTGCGCCGCCACACTCGCGAATCCGCTCCCGCCCGAGAGTTAGACTGGGCTGAGACGATGCCTTAGGGGTTCCGTCCTAGTGGCGAGAGGTACCGGCATGGCGGAGCAATACGAGAACTACATCGGCGGGCGCTGGGTCGAAGCGCGATCGGGCGGGCGCTTTTCGCGCGACAACCCGGCCACCGGAACCGACACCGGCTCCTACCCCCACTCCAACTCCGACGATGTCGCAGACGCTGTCGCCGCTGCGCGAGAGGCGCTGGCGTCGTGGCGTCGGGTGCCCGCGCCCAAGCGCGGCGAGATCCTCAAGCGCGTCGGCGACCTGATGACGGAGCGCAAGAACGAGCTGGCGCGCGCGATGACGCGCGAGATGGGCAAGCCGTTCTTCGAGACCAAGGGCGACGTCCAGGAGGCCATCGACACGGCGTACTACGCGATGACGATGGGCCGGCAGCTGTTCGGGCATACGGTCCCGAGCGAGATGAACGACAAGTTCAACATGACCGTCCGCCGCCCGATCGGCGTGTGCGGGCTCATCACGGCGTGGAACTTCCCGGTCGCCGTGCCGACGTGGAAGATGTTTCCGGCCATCCTGAGCGGCAACACAGTCGTGTTCAAGCCGTCCGAGGACGCCCCGCACAGCGGGATGCTCCTCGTGCAGGTGCTCCACGACGCGGGCGTGCCGCCCGGCGTGGTCAACCTCGTCCAGGGCGCGGGCGCGACCGGCCAGGCCATCGTGGAGCACCCGGACGTGGCCGCGATCTCGTTCACCGGCTCGTCTGAGACCGGCGCGGGGCTCGCCGCGAGCGCCGCGGCGCGCCACGCGCGCGTGAGCCTGGAGATGGGCGGCAAGAACCCCGTCATCGTCATGGACGACGCCGACGTGGACCTCGCCGTCGAGGGCCTCCTCTGGGGCGCGTACGGCACGACGGGCCAGCGCTGCACGGCCACGAGCCGCCTCATCGTCCATGCGGACGTTCACGACGAGGTAGTCGAGAAGCTCACCGCGCGCGCGACCGCGCTGCGCCTCGGCTACGGCAACGACGACGCGACGGAGATGGGGCCGCTCATCAACCAGCGGGCGCTCGACAAGGTGACGGGCTACATGGATGTCGCCCGCGCCGACGGCGCGACGATCGCCTTCGGCGGCGACGCGGCCACGGGCGAGGGCCTCGACGACGGCTTCTTCTTCCAGCCGACGCTCTTCACCGGCGTCACGCGCGACATGCGCGTGGCCCGCGAGGAGATCTTCGGGCCGGTCCTCGCCGTGCTCAAGGTGCACTCGTTCGAGGAGGCCATCGAGACGGCCAACGACGTCATCTACGGCCTCTCGTCCGCGCTCTACACCAACAGCGTCACGCGGGCCTTCCGCGCGATCCGCGACCTCGACGCTGGCATCACCTACATCAACGGCCCGACCATCGGGGCCGAGGCGCACATGAGCTTCGGCGGCGTCAAGGCGACGGGCAACGGCCACCGCGAGGGCGGCTGGGAGGTCTACGACTTCTATACGGAGACGAAGACGGTGTACGTGGACTTCTCGGGCGGCCTCCAGCGGGCGCAGATCGACAACTACGCCGACGACATTTAGACAGAACACTCTCAACGGACAGGTGGAGGGGCACGGACTCCCTCCACCTATCTTCTCGGCTCACCGTCCCCCCGAGTGCCATGGACGTCAGCCGGAACGCCCCGTGCCCGTGCGGCAGCGGCCGCAAGTACAAGGCCTGCTGCGCCGTGAAGGGCCACGACAGAGGCAAGACCTGGGTCGGAGCCATCATTGCGCTCGGGGTCCTCATCGGCGGACTCCTCGCCGGAGCCGCGCTGCTCCGGCCAGAAAGAGGCGACGCCACGGCCGGGCAGGTGTGGTCCGAGGCGCACGGACACTGGCACGACGCGCCGTAGCCGTTCGTTTCGGCCTCTCTGCGGCGGTCACTGCGGGGCCGCGAGGAGCGCGCGGCATGCCGCGGAGGGCGACGCCGAGACCGCCCCGACCTGCGACCGCACCGCGCACACGTCGTCCGACGCGAACGTCCGCCCCCCGTCGAGGCTCACGTACGGCGTGCGGAACCGGCTGTCCGAGATCGCGAGCCGAATGGCCGGGTTGCCTTCGAGGAGCACGTCGAAGCCCTCCAGAACCGAGCGCTCGACCGTCAGGTCGAACGCGGCCTCGGCGCGCGGCGTGAAGGCGCGGCTGTAGCCGAACCGCCCGGCCGGCCCCTGCTCGATATGCCAGTCGGCGAGCGCCACGCGCAGCACCTGCCCACCCTCCGCGGCCCACGGGTGAGGGTCCGCCACGCCCAGAATTCCGCGCTCCGGGTCGACGCGGACGCCCGTCCACGCCGTTCCCTGGCCGCCGCCGCCGAAGACGTAGCCCGCGAGGCCGGTCCGCCACGTCACGCCGGACCACCCGGACGTCCCGGCGTCGATGCGCACGAGGTGGCTGACCCGGTCCTGCGCCTGCACGTCCCCCGCCGCGGCGCGAACGACCGCCGCCGAGTCGCGGGTGTCTGCGTAGAGGCCACGGACCTGCACCGCCCCGGCGCGGACGTTCCACAGGTGCCCGTCGGCGTCGCGGCCCGACGGGCTCCGTGCCCACCGCTCGAAGACGACGTTGTCGGCGTCGAGGTCGTTCGTGGTGACGATCTGCGTCCACCCGAATCCGGCGACGGTGACGTCCGTCCACCCGCCGCCGTCCTCCGCCGTCCCGTTGACGCCGTAGAGGACGTGGTTGTAGAGCGCGTCGGCAGCGAGCACCTCGCGGAGCGCCCACGCCGTGCACGAGCGGCGTCCGAACGGTGCGAGCGGACCCTCGTTGGCGTTGCCCAGCAGCGCCGTAGCGCCGAAGCCGACGACGGCGACACGCGTGACCTCGACGTGCGTCGGCCTGCCTTGAGCGTCGCATCGAGCCGCGCCGTCGTGGTTGCTCACGTTGAGGCCGGTCCAGCCGGGGCTGTTGCGGAGGTTCGTCTCGCGCCAGGCGTCGCTCTGAGCGGCCATCGCCGCAGCGTTGCCACGCCAGTTGCCGTCGAGGACGAGGTCGCGGAGCGCGAGCGCCCGCACGCCAGGGGCCGCCTCGAAGCGGTGCGCGACGTACGTCGGTGCTGCCCCGCCACTGCCGCCGGAGAGGAGCGCATCGTCCAAGAGCCGCAGGCGCGATTCGCGCACGGGCGCGGCGTCGGGCGGTGGCAGGCCGGCCACTTCCCGGACGGGCCGGTACGTCGTGCCCCCGTCGTCGGTCGCGGTCGTCACCCGCGCGCCGCCGCAGCCAACGAGCGCGACCGAGTCCGGGATCGCCACCGTCCCCTGCCAGCCGATGGCCTCGCCCGAGGCGGCAAACGGCGCATGGCACGGGAGCCGGACCTCGGCCCAGCGGCCGGGCGCGCGGCGCTGCCGGTACCCCGCCGCGTCGAGCGCCTGCTGGAGTGCGGGTCTGTTGTCGCGCGCCGCATCCACGACGACGCCGAACTCTGCGGCCTCGACCCGCACGGCGGGTGCCGGCTGAGCAGAAGCGGGCAGGGCTGCCCCGGCGCTGACGGCGACGACCAGTAGAATCCGTCGCATGAAACTCATGGGAGCAGGGATGCGGGAAAAGATGTGGGACGCCGAGGAGGCGAACAGGATCGCGGAAAGCGGTGGACGGGCCTCGGTTTCCAGTCAAGGGAGCCCCGCCGGGCCGTTTCGGGACCGTCGCAGGCGCGGGCACCTCGGGCGCGGCATCCGCGTCGCCGACGGTCCCGTGATGTCCGCGGCGCGTTGACCTCGGGCTGTGGCGCTGTACCTTCGTCTTCCCTTAACACCCCTCTCTCCCCCATGCGCTTTCTCGCTACTGCTGCCCTGACGGGCCTCCTTCTCGCCGGCCCGGCCAGCGCCCAGACCACCAGCCGAACCCACAACACCGGAGTGGCCGCCCTCCGCGTGTTCAACAACGGCTACTTCGGGGCCAACGTTGGCCTTCAGAC
>JANPJI010000732.1:0-6259 GCA_031425425.1 Rubricoccaceae bacterium | reverse complement strand
CTGAGCCGGCGCGAGATCGCGGCGCTCGTCGGGGTGGCTCCGCTGAACCGGGACTCGGGCAGCTTCCGAGGTCAGCGCTCGGTGTGGGGCGGGCGGTCGACGGTCCGGACGGCGCTGTACATGTCGTCGCTGGCGGCGGTCCGGTCGAACCCACCGGTGAAGGCGCTCTAGGGCCGGCTCGTCGAGAAGGGGAAGCCGAAGAAGGTGGCGCTCGTGGCGTGCATACGTAAGCTCTTGATCACGTGCAACACCATCGTCCGCGACGGGGCCGCGTGGGAGCCGAATCGCGCCCTCGCGGCTTGACTCCGAACACAGTTGCTGTTAGGCGGCCCAATCCAGCCGGATGAGCCCGCCGCGTGCGCCTGCCGGCCCCCACGTCTGTTCGACGACTTCGCCGCCATCGCGACCAAGGAGGACGACCGTACTCGCGCGTGTCCCGTACCGCTCGCCCGAGATGAACATGGGCGAGAGGACACGTTCCAGTTCGAGCCCGACGCCCGTTTCGGGCAGGTCATCGTCCGGCGCTCGCGTCTCGTCGTCGAGAAACGGGAGCAGCGCCGCTGCTTCGAGGCGGGCGGGCTGGAGGGACGCCTCGAATGCCGTCCGCCCCCGCAGGACTTTGGGCCACGGCGCGTCCAGCGTGTCGTTCGAGAGGCCATAGACGCCCGGCCCGAGGCGCTCGGCCGCGTCTCGCCGCGACGAGGCGTACCACACGTCGGAGCCGTCGCCCACGAGGAGGTTGAAGCCGTTGGTGCGGTCGCGCTCAGCCTGCACGCGCATAGCGAACGCCTCCGGCGAGTTCGCACCACGCAGGAAGTCGGCGACGAGGGAACCGCGCGAGCGGCGGCCGGGCAGGACAGCGGCCGGGTCGCGGACGTTGGTGACGGTCGCCCAGCGTCCCGCCCGCGTGACGCCGAGCCACGTCCCGCCCGCGTCGAGGTCGCGGCCGGCGAAGACGCCCGGCGCGTCAGCCCACTCGGCGAGGGGAGCCGTCGGGCGTGCGTGCGCCTCGTCGCGGTTGCCCGCAAGGACAAGAGGATGCGCCGGATGCGCGTCGACGGCGACGAAGACGAGGCACATCGGGTCAGGCCGGCACGCCGGACGGCTCGCGCACGGGGGCCGGCCGGGCCGAGAGCGCCTCGGCGGCCCAGATCACGAGCGCGATCCAGATCACGTCCGTCACCAGCAGGTGGACGATCTGGAGCCACACCGGCACGAGCAGGCTCACGTTCAGCGCACCGACGCCCATCTGCGCCACGAACATCCCCACGACGGCCATCCCACGGTTTACGACGGCCTGCCCGGACCCGCGCGCCTGCCACACCGACGCGCCGACGACGGCGAGCGCGACGAACGCCATCGCGGGGTGGAACAGGCGCAGCGAAACGAGGGTCGCCACGACCGGATCGAGGGCCGGATCGAGCCCGCCGCCGACGACGAGCGTGTCGCCAAGCGCCGTCACCGCCCCACCCATCGCGAGCACGAGCACGGCGCTGAGGGCCGCCCCGACTGCGACGGCTCGTGCCGGCGCGACGCCGCGCGGGACGCTCCCGCCCGATGCCCACCACGCGACGAGCGTGAGCGCGCCGAGCAGCAGGAGGGTGTTCACGAGGTGAGCGGCCATCCAGACCGCGCGGGCGAAGCTCGGGTTGTAGGCGACGTACTCGAACAGCACGAGGCCCGCGCCGAGGGCCGCTTCGAGCACCATGAACCCGACCGACGCGACGGCCGCCTTTCGAACGGCCGCGCCGCGCGGGGCGACGCGAAACGCCTGCCACGCGAGCACCAGCACGAGAGGAAGCGCGAGTCCGCTCGTCACACGGTGCGCGAACTCGACGACCGTGTTCAGGGCCGGGTTGGACGGGACGATCTCGCCGTTGCAAAAGGGCCAGTGGTCGCCGCAGCCGGCTCCGGAGCCAGAGGCGCGCACGACACCGCCCCACAGGATCACGAGGACGGTGTAGCCGAGCACGCCCCACGCGAGGCGGCGGAAGCGGTCGGGAGAGGAGGGCGTCATGGGAGTACGTATCCCTGAGCAGCGGCAGTGTTCGGGAAGACCCGTGGAATCGTCGAAACGGCGGACCCGCGCGGTTTGGGCACCCGTCTACCCGGACGATACGCCTGTCCCCACCGCTCCTCGTTCGTGACCGCATTCCACGTCGCCCTGATCGTTCTGGGATACGTCGCCAAGACGGCGTTCACGTACGTCCTGTGGCGACGGTACGGGCCGCGCGTGCGGTCGCTCGGGCGCCTCGCCCGGTCGCGGCGGTCCGGCGGCCGGCCGGTCCTCGTGCGCGCCTCGCCGGGGCACGTCTCCGGGACGTTCCGCCTCGGCCCACCCCACGTGCGCCGCGCGGCCGGGCGGGCGTCTACTGGAGCGGGTCAGCAAAGCGCCTGCGTCACCAAGACCGCGTCGCCGTCGATCGCGACGCCGATCGCCTCGGAGCCGTAGCCCGCGTCGAGCAGGTTGCGCCTGTGGGCCGGGCTGTCCATCCATCCCCCGACGACAGTCCGCGCGAGGTCACCCAACGAGCGCCAGTCCACCACGCGCCGCGTGCCCGCTGCGGTCGTCGTCACACTCCAGAAGAGCCCGACGCGTGCGAGGTTCTCGCCGATGCCCTCTCGGAAGGAGCGGGCGCCCGTCTGCCGACGGCAGGTAAAGCCGCCCGCTGCGGCTCGGGCGGTCGGATCGCGTCCGTCAGGGTCAACGTGCGCGAAAAAGCCGCGCCGCGACATGTCGCGGCTGTAGGACCGGGCGACCGGCGCGAGGCGTGTGTTCCACGCGAGCGGCTCGAGGCGCGCGCGCCGCCGGACACGATTCGTCTCGGCGTGTACCGCCCGCTCCACGTCTGCGGCCGAAAACCGGGGCTGCCCCTGCGCCGTGGCCGGCTGTATCGGCGGCTGGACTGCGCAGCCCGTAAGGGTGAAAACGAGATACAGAAGCCGCTTCATAACTCCCACAACGCGGCAGCGAGGCCGCTCGCATCCCGGACGCACCGCACACACTCTGGGATGTTGAGTGAATGCCGTCGCGTTCGCGCCTGGTCCCTGTCGGTCAGAGACCGGCATCCGGGCCGAGCGCTGCCGCGAGGGCGTCGCGGAGGGACTCCGGGCTCGCCGCGGAGCCGGACGCCCGGAACACGACGCGCCCGTCCGGCCCGACGACGACGACGCTCGGGTACACGGTGACGCCGTAGCGCGCCGCGAGCCGGTCCGAATCGGCACCGGCGAGCTGCGGCCACGCGATCCCCCGCGACCGGGCGAAGTCCGCCGCAGATGCGGGCGCGTCGGCCGCGGCGCCGATGAACGCGACGCCGACGGCGCGGGCGTCGGCGTGGAGCCGGATCATCTCGGGGAGCGCGGCGAGGCACGGCGTACACCACGTCCCCCAGAAGTCGAGCACGACGGTCTGCCCGCGGAGGGCGGCCAGATCCACGGCCGTGCCATCGACGGCGATTCCGGCGACGGGCGGTGCGACGCGACCGGGGCGCGGCGCGACGGCGGCCTCGGCCGGCCCCTGGCGGACGAGCACGAGCGCCTCCGCCGCGTCGTCGAGACCGGCGATGCGGTAGGCCCCGTCCCCGAGCACGACGTCGTCGCCGAGGCGGTACGCCGGCTCCAGGCCCGTCGGCGGAGCGAGCACGTCGGTGCCGAACAGGAATTGAGCCGTACCGCCATAGAACGATGTCCCGAGTCGAGTTGTCGAGCCCGCGGCGACGCGGAACAGGCGGCCGTCGAGCGTGAACGTCGCCTCGGCCTGGTGGCACGATGTCAGGCGGAGCGGGAGCGGGTTGCCGGGCGTCGCCGGGCCGCGCCCCGGAGCGGGGTACACGTTGAGCCGGAGCCAGGCCGTCGCGTCCCGGACGGCGCCGGTGCGGGACGTGACGCGCTCGTAGCGGACGGCCACGGCCGGGAGCCCGGCGGCATACGCCTCGGCCTCGTCGCCGGTAGCGAAGTCGGGGAACGGGACCGGCGTTTCGCCGACGAGCGACTCGTCGTTGTCGGCGTCCACGAGCGCGACCCGCCGGCCTTCGGCGTCGCGCCCGACGACGACCAGCGCGGCTTGGTCCGGCGTGGCCGTGAGCATCGGCGTCCAGCCGGCTTCGTCGAGGCCCCACCGGGCCATCGTGGTCCGGAACGCGGCGTCGTCCGTGAACCCGTTCCGGACCGATTGCACGAGCGCGACCTCGTCCTGCAGGTCGACGTGGAACGTGTCGGTGGGCACGAACCCGGGCGGGAAGGCGGTCGGGGTCTCCTCCGGGACGTCCGGAAACCGGACGCCGCTGCCGACGAGCACGTGCGCGAACGCGAACGTCCCCGACGCGACAGCCGGCGTGAGCGCGACGCGCACGGTGTCGGCGACGGGCCGGGACGGGACCGGCGCGAGCAGCGCCAGCAGGAGCAAGGGGGTCATCAGCAGAACATCTGGGTGACGTACAACCGGCCGTCCGGTGCGATGGCCACGCCGACGCCCTCGCGGACCATCCGGGCGTCGAGCAGATTCCGCCGGTGGCCGGGGCTCGCCAGCCAGCCGTCGACGGCCATCTCGGCGACGGCATCGGTCGTGAGCCAGTCATGGGCAACCGTCGTGACCGCGCCGCGCGTCGTCTCGCGAGCGCTCCGGTAGAGCCCGCCCTGGAACAGGTTCTCGAGGAACCCGACGCGCGTCTGCGTCTCCGAGACGCGCGCCCGGCAGTCGAGCCCGGCGCGTGCCGCGCGGCCGTTCGGGTCGAGCCCCTCGGGCGTGACGTGGTCAACGAACGCCCGCGCCGCCATGTCGGCGCTGTGCTGCCGGGCGACGGCCGCAATGGCCGGGTCCGCCTCGACCGTTCCGATGCCCGCACTGCGCCGCGCCGCGTTGGTCCGCGTGTGGACGGCCGCCTCGACGCCCGCGACCGTCACGTCGGGACGCGAGGGGTCCGACGACATGCGGGAGCCGAGACCCAGTTGGGAATGCGTTGCGTGGCACCCCGCGATGAGGAACAGGACAAGGGTGAGGCTGCGCATGGGGGAAGGGCTTGCCTGGAAAGCGTACAGCTACGCCGGATCGGCCGGCGAGGCACAAAAAAAGAGCGGCCCCCTCCGAAGAGGGAGCCGCCCGCGAGCGTCAGACGCCGGTCGGACCTAGAAGTCCATCCCGCCGCCCATGCCGCCCATCCCTCCGCCGCCGCCGCCCATCGGGGCCTCCGGCTCCGGCCGGTCGACCACGACGGCCTGCGTCGTCAGCAGCAGGCCCGCGACGCTGGCCGCGTTCTCGAGCGCCGTGCGCGTGACCTTGGTCGGGTCCACGACGCCCATCTCGAGCAGGTCGCCGTACTCCTCGGTGCGGGCGTTGAAGCCGAACGCGCCCGTGCCGTCCTTCACCTTCTGGACGACCACCGAGCCCTCCAGGCCGGCGTTGTTGACGATCTGGCGGAGCGGCTCCTCGAGCGAGCGGCGCACGATGGCCACGCCGGCCTTCTGGTCGTCGTTCTCCGTCTCGAGGCTGTCGAGTGCCTTCATCGCGCGGACGAGCGCGACGCCGCCGCCGGGGACGATGCCCTCCTCGACCGCTGCGCGCGTCGCGTGGAGCGCGTCCTCGACGCGGGCCTTCTTCTCCTTCATCTCGGGCTCGGTCGAGGCGCCGATCTTGAGCACGGCCACGCCGCCGGAGAGCTTCGCGAGGCGCTCCTGGAGCTTCTCCTTGTCGTAGTCCGACGTCGTCGTGTCCACCTGGGCCTTGATCTGGTTGATCCGGCTCGTGATGTCGTCCTGGTTGCCGGCCCCGTCCACGAGGGTCGTGTTGTCCTTCGTGATGACGACGCGCTTGGGGCGGCGGAGCGACTCGAGCGTCGCGTTCTCGAGCTTGTAGCCGGCGTCCTCGGCGATGACCGTGCCGCCCGTCAGGACCGCGATGTCCTCGAGCATGGCCTTGCGGCGGTCGCCGAAGCCTGGCGCCTTCACGGCGGCCACGCGGAGCGTGCCGCGGAGCTTGTTCACGACGAGCGTCGCGAGCGCCTCGCCGTCGATGTCCTCGGCGATGATGAGCAGCGGCGCGCCCATCTGAGCCACCTTCTCCAGGGTGGGGAGGAGGTCCTTCATGGCCGAGATCTTCTTGTCGTGGACGAGCACGAGCGCGTCTTCGAGGATCACCTCCATGTTGTCCGGGTCGGTCACGAAGTACGGCGAGAGGTAGCCGCGGTCGAACTGCATGCCCTCGACCACGTCGAGCGTCGTGTCGGTGCCCTTGGCCTCCTCGACCGTGATCACGCCGTCCTTG
>JANPJI010000731.1:0-3703 GCA_031425425.1 Rubricoccaceae bacterium | reverse complement strand
CGCTGGAGCTCGCGGTCGTTGTTGTCGTCGGCCCAGAAGAACGACTCGAGGTCGGCGTTGAACTGGTTGCGGCCGAAGAAGCCGTTCCACTGGGCGCGGCCGGTCGTCGGGCTGACCCAGGTGGGCTGGTCGGGCCAGCGGTCCGGCCACGAGAGCGGGTCCGTGCTCGTCGCGACGCGGTCGTTGGGGCGGTTGGTGTCCGCGCGGTCGCCGTTGGCGGCAAAGCCCGGCTTGGCCTCGAACGTCCACGCGATGGTCGGCGCGGTCGGGTCGACGTTGATGCCGCGGTTGCCCGGCCCGCGCGTCGAGACGACGTGGCGGACGAGCGTGTCCACGACGGCGTCGCCGTCGGTGTCGATCGGGACCTCGGCCGCGACGATCGGGAGCACGTCGCCGACGTAGAAGTCGTTGGAGCCGTTGGGCCAGTTGCCGCGGATCTCGCCCACGCCGCCGAGCAGGCCGTAGTTGAAGAACGTGATCGAGACCTCGTTGCCGTTCATCAGGGCCTTCTTCTCGAACGTGCGGGACGAGTAGTAGGCCGGGTCGAGCAGGAAGTCGGGGATCCCGTCGCGCTGGGCCTGGGCCGTCGGCACCGCGGCGCAGGCGGCACCGACGAGGGCGAGGGCGAGGAGGCGGGAGGTCAGAGGAGAGCGCATCGCGGAGGGAAAGGCGGGCTGCCGCAGGGGTCGGTGTCGCGCGGGCCGGGCCGCACGGCCGGGCCGCGGCGCGGGTCTTAGAACTGGAAGCGGAGGCCGAGCACGACGCGGCGCGGCTGGCTGAAGAAGTCGGGGCGGACGTAGCGCTGCTCCAGGAGCACCGGCGAGCCGGTGTACTGCCCGACGTCCTGGTTCTGGATCAGCGCGTAGGTGGCGCGGCCCGTGTCGCCGAAGATGCCCGTCTCGTTGCGGGTGTCGAGCACGTTGTCCATCTTCGCGTAGACCTGCAGGTTGGTCCCGCCGGTGAGGCGGAAGTCGCGGTAAGCGTTCAGGTTGATGTTGAACGACGACGGCCGGGTGCTGCTGTTGAGCACGACGACGGTGGGCGGGTTGGAGCCGTTGATCGTGGCCGCGGTGTTGTCCGGTGTGTAGGGCGTGCCCGAGCCGTAGGTCGCGATGATGCCGAAGCCGCCGCCGAGGCGCGTGCTGTTATACGTCAGGCTGGCGTTGGCCGTGTGGCGCTGGTCCCAGTCCGTGCGGACGATCTGGCGGTCCAGCAGGGCGTTCCCCGCCGCGGCGTTGTAGGCCAGCGCGGGGTCCGACGAGTTGGCGCGGGCCACCTGGTACGTGTAGTCGACGCCGGCGTAGAGGTCGCGGCCGACGCGCTGGTCGAAGCGGAGGATCATGCCGCGGACGAGGCCGAAGTCCGAGTTGACGAGCCGCCCGTAGCGGGCCGACGAGCCGGCGATCGTGATCGGGTCCGTGGCGGTCCCGGCGAGGTTGCGGATGTCGCGGTAGTACGCCGTGATCTCGATGGCCGAGTTCGACGTCAGCTCCTGCTTGAGGCCGATCTCGCCGTTGATGGTCTGCTCCGGACGGAGGTTGGCGTTGCCGATGAGCCCGATCAGGCCGGAGCCGGCGGACGACAGCAGGAAGTACGGGTTCTGGTAGAGCAGCTCGAAGTTGGGCGTCTGGAAGAACTGCCCGTACGAGAAGTGGACCACGCCGCCGGTCGAGATCGGGAACGCGACGCCGAGGCGCGGGCTGAGCTGGAACGTCGAGGTCGCGTCGTCGAACAGGTCGTCGGGCGTGTAGACGTCGTCGCGGTACTCGATCTCCCCCGCTGCGTTGGGCACGCACACGCCCTCGCGGACGGTCACGCACTGGCGGAGGCTCGGGAAGACGGTCGCCGGGTCGGTCGGGTCGGTGAAGACGACCCCGTTGGAGTTGAAGTAGTCGACGCGCAGGCCGGCGTTGATGATCAGCCCGCCGATCTCGACCTTGTCCTGGATGTAGCCTGCAAACTCGACCGGCTGGTAGTCGTACGTCCCGTTCGTGACGAGCGTCGGCGCGGTGAGGAGGGCGAAGCCGCCCTGCCGGGCGGGGTCCGGCGTCGCGAAGTCCTCCTCGACGAACGTGAACTGGTCCAGGAACGAGAGGTCGTGGCGGCGCGCCTCGACGCCGACCTTGACGAGGTTGGCGGCGTTGATCTGCGTCGAGACGTCCGCCTTGGCCAGCCAGGTGCTGGTCGACCGCGAGAAGCGGCCGTTGTCGGTCCCGCCGATGGCGAAGTCGTTGGTGTAGAGGCCCGGCTCGCGGAGGCCCGAGAGGCGGTTGTCGCGGTAGCCCGGGTCGAGCGGGTCGGCGAAGAGGTAGTTCTCGACGCTGGAGCGGTTGTTGGTGAGGCCGATCTCGTAGAACGTCCGGTTCGAGAGGACGTGCGAGATCTTGAAGATGCCCGTCCGCGCCGAGTTGCGGTTCTGGCGGCTCGCGGCGGGGTAGAAGAGGTTGCCGAAGCTGAAGCCGCGGAAGTCCTCCTGGCTCACGAACAGGTTGCCCGAGATGCGGAGGCCGCCCGCGAGCTGGGCCGTGAGCTTGAACTGGCCCGAGAGCTTCTCGTAGGGGTTCAGCGAGACGAGGCTCGAGTCGCCCGAGCCGCCGGGGTTGACGAACACGAGCGAGCCGTTGGTCGGGTCGAGGGCGATGTCGTCCTGGCGGAAGACGTCGCGGCCGAAGAGGTAGCCGGCATTCGAGAAGTAGCGCCCCGAGGTGAAGAAGAAGAGCCGGTTGCGGAGGATCGGCCCCGAGAGCGCGCCCTCGACGTTGCGGACGCTGAACGGGTCGAACTCCGAGAGGCCCGCGCCGGGGAAGAGCTCCAGGCCGGGCGCGTCGATGCCCGCCGAGGTGGCGCTGGTGGCCCCGGCGTAGTCACCGGCCCACACCTCGATCTCGCCGTCGACGGTGTTCGAGCCGTCGCGCGTGACGACGTTGACGATGCCCGAGAGGGCCTGCCCGTACTCGGCGTTGAAGGCCCCGGTGATGACCTGGAGCTCCTGCACGGACTCGTTCTCCAGGGAAATCGAGAGGCCGCCGTTGTACACGTCCGTGACCGGCACGCCGTCGATGAGGTAGCCGACCTCGCCCGAGCGGCCGCCGCGGAAGTGGGCGTCGTTGCCGGACCCGACGACGCCGGCCTGGAGCGCGACGACGTCCTGGAAGTTCTCGACCGGGATCGCGCGGATCTCGTCGCCCGAGACGCTCGCCGTGGTCGCGGTGACGTCCTGCTGGAACAGCTCGCGGTCCGCCTCGACGACGACCTCCATCCCGCCGATCGTCTCCTCGGCGAGGGCCACCGAGACCGTCGTCGTGAGGTCGATGCGGACGCGGACGTTCTCGACGCGCTGCGTCTGGAAGCCGACGTACGACACCGTCACGACGTAGTCGCCCGGGCGGACGCCGATGATCTGGTACGCGCCGTCGATGTCGGTCGCCGCGCCCGCAGCGAGGCCCTCGACTCGGACGGTCGCGCCGATGAGCGTCTCGCCCGACGTCGCGTCGGTGATGACGCCGGCGATCTTGCCCGACTGCGCCGCCGCCGGGGCGGCGGCGAGCAGAAGAACGAGGACGGAGGCGAAGAGGGTCGCGAAGGACTTCATGCGAGGGGTGCCGGAGGGCGGCAGGGCGATCAACGGGAGGCCGCGGCGGCGCGGCTAGGCGAAGGCGGGGACGGCCGGGCCGCCGCTCGTCTCGCGGACGATCAGCTGCGG
>JANPJI010000730.1:0-3034 GCA_031425425.1 Rubricoccaceae bacterium | reverse complement strand
GGCCGCGACGGCTTCGCGCGCGGCGGCGGCCCGCTCGCCCACCGGCCCGGCCACGACCACGACCGCCGCGGCGCGCTCCGCCGCGACCACATCCACGCCCGCTGCCGCGCATGCGGCCCGGACCTCCGCCTCCTGAGGCCCATCCGCATCCACCCGCACCGCAGGGCGCGACGCGAGAGACAGACCTGCGGGCGGGATCTCGGGCATCGGTACGGGAACGGGGGCGCGCCAATCTACCCGGCCCGTTCACCTTCCTCGCACAGCGTTCCCCTACCTTCGATCCATTCAGACCGGCGCCCCGCGCCTTCCCATGCGTTTCCTTCGTTTCGCACCGCGCCGCCTCGCCGCCGCCGTCCTCGGCCTTCTCGTCGCGCAGGTCGCGCAGGCTCAGATCACGGTCACGCCCCGCGGTGCCGCGGCCACGCTCGACATCGCCGCGTGGAACATCGAGTTCTTCGGCGAGCCGACCGAGGGGCCCAACGACGCCCTCCAGGCGGAGCGCGTCCAGGCGGTGATCGAGCGCGCCCAGATCGACCTGTGGGCGCTCGAAGAGGTCGTCAGCACGACGGGCTTCAACGCCCTGCTCGCGGCGGTCGCGGACGAGGGGTACGCGGGCGTGCTCGGGCCGAACGTCTCGTCGAGCACCGTCTTCAACCAGCGCCTCGCGTTCATCTACAACACGTCCGTCGTGCAGATGGTGAGCACGCAGACCGTCGTGCCGGGGACCAACTTCGGCGGGCGCGCGCCGTTCGAGATGCTCGCCAACGTGACGCTGGACGGCGTCACGCGCCAGGTCCGGTTCATCGCCGTCCACGCCAAGGCCTCCGGCGACCTCGACTCGTACAACAAGCGCGTCGCCGGCTCCGCGCAGCTCAAGGCGTACGTGGACGGGCTGATCGCGCGAGGCCTGCCGGTCATCGTCCTGGGCGACCTCAACGACGAGTTGACGGCGTCGATCGCCGGAGGCCGTCCGTCGCCGTACGCCAACTTTGTCGCCGATCCGGACTACGTCTTCGCCTCGCAGCGGCTCAACGACCAGAACATCCCCACGTACTGCAGCAACGCGGCGTGCACGTCGGGCAGCACGCTGGACCACGTCTTGCTCGGCGGCGGGGCCGTCGACGGCTACGTCGCCGCCTCGGGCGACCGTTACGGCGAGCTCATCGCCGGCATCCAGCAGTACACACAGACGACGTCGGACCACCTGCCGGTCCTCGCCCAGTTTGAGCTCGCTGCCGTCGCGGACGAGGACGGGCCGGGCAGCGCGGCCGTCGCCCTGTTCCCGGCCGCGCCGAGCCCGTTCCGCGCCGCGACGACGCTCCGGTTCTCCCTCGCCGCCGCCTCCGACGTGTCCATCGACGTCGTGGACGTGCTCGGGCGGACCGTGGCGCGCCTCGGCGGGGCCTACGCGGCTGGCGATCACCGCCTCGCCGTCGACGGGACCGCGCTCGCAGCCGGCATCTACCGCGTCCGCCTCCGCGCCTCGGGCGTCGAGCGGATGCAGACGATCGTCCGGGCACGGTAGCGCCGAGGCGCCTCAGGGGCATTGGGGGCGAGAGACGGACGTGTCCGGTCCCTCCGTCCGGATTTCACCGGGCGGGGATGGGGCTTTCGCTAGACTCGATCCAGACAACCGCCCTCCTCCGATGTCCTCGCTCTCGCGCGCGGTGCGCCGCGCCCCGCTCGCCGTCCTGATCGGCCTCACGCTCGCCCTCGGGGCGTGCCGCTCCGAGGCGCCCGCCGCCACCGACGCGCCCACGGCCGACGCCGACGGTCCGCTCGTGATCTACTCGGGCCGCCGCGACGTCCTCGTTGGACCGCTCGTCGAGCGGTTCGAGCGCGAGACCGGCATCGACGTCGAGGTGAAGTACGGGACCGACGCCGAACTGCTCGCCGCGATGGCCGAAGAGGGGGCTGCGAGCCCGGCCGACCTCTTCTGGGCCAACACGGCCGGCGCACTCACCGAGGCGCAGGGTCTGTTCGCGGCGGTCCCCGACAGCCTCCTCGCACGGCCTGCCGCGTTCGTGCCCGACAGCGGGCGCTGGGTGCCCGTCACGACCCGCTTCCGCGTGCTCGCCGTCGCCCCGAGCCGCGTCGACACGACGGCCCTGCCGACCTCGGTGATGGAGCTGCCGGGCCAGGCCGCCCTCCGCGGCCGCATCGGGTGGACGCCCACGTACTCGTCGTTCCAGGACTTCGTCTCGGCGATGCGCGCGACCGAGGGCGAGGCCGCGACAGGGACCTGGATCGACGGCATGAAGGCGCTCCAGCCGAAGGCCTACGAGTCCAACGCGCCCATGATCGAGGCGCTCGCGGCCGGCGAGATCGACGTCGCGCTGACGAACCACTACTACGTTCTCCGGGCGCTCGAAGGCGGCGAGGAGGGGGAGGTCGAGACGCCCGAGGAGGAGGCCGCCGAGCGCGCGGCCGAGGCGCGCGGCGAGGCCGCCGACGAGGACGAGCGCCCGGACCTCGCCCTGTACCACTTCGCCGCGGGCGACGTCGGCAACCTCGCCCTCGTCACCGGGGCGGGCCTCGTCTCGACGGGCCGCCACCGCACGGCCGCGACGCGCTTCCTGTCGTTCCTGCTCTCGGCCGGCGCGCAGGCCTTCGCCGCCGAGGAAGTCCACGAGTACCCGGTCGTCCGCGGGACGGCGCTGCCGGCGTACCTGATGCCTCTCGACCGGGCGCTCGCGCTCGGGCCGGACCTCGACCCCGCGGTCCTCGCCGACCTCGACTCGACGCTCGACCTCCTCCGCGCGAAGGAGCTGCTGTAGCGTGGCCGGTCTCGCCCGTCGGAACCGGTCGGTCGGCGGCATCGGGCCGGCGCTGGCGCTGGCCGTGCCTGTCGGGCTCGTCGTGGCCGGCGTGGCCGTGCCTCTCGTCTACCTCGTGGTCCGCGCGGCCGAGGCCGACCCGGCCGAGCTCGCGCGCCTCGTGTGGCGGCCGCGGACGCTGCGCCTCGTCGGCAACACGCTGGGCCTCGCCGCCGGGACGGTCGCCCTGGCGACGCTCGTCGCGGCCCCGCTGGCCT
>JANPJI010000729.1:0-6984 GCA_031425425.1 Rubricoccaceae bacterium | reverse complement strand
GCCGTCGCCCGGTCGCTGACCGACGCCGGGCTCGACGTGCGCGCCTTCGCGGGGCAGCTCCTCCACGACCCCGAGGCCATCCGGACCGGATCGGGCGGGCCATACCGCGTCTTCGGGCACTTCTGGCGCAAGGTCCAGGCCGAGGTAGCGGTCGATGAGCCCCTCGCCGTCCCGGACCTCGCCGCGCCGGACACCTGGCCCACGAGCGTCGCGCTCGACGCGTTCGGCCTCACGCCCGAGGCGCAGGACGGCGTCGACTGGGCCGCGGGCATGCGCGCGACGTGGACGCCCGGCGAGGCCGGTGCCGTCGCCCGCCTCGACGCGTTCACCGACCACATCCTCGCCGGCTACGACGGTGCCCGCGACCGCCCGGGCGTCCGCGGCACGTCGATGCTCTCGCCGCACCTCCACTGGGGCGAGGTCAGCCCCCGCACCGTCTTCGCCGCCGTCGCCGCTGCCCGCGCGCCGGAAGAGGACGCGGACAAGTTTCGCGCCGAGGTCGCGTGGCGCGAGTTCTCGTACCACGTCCTCCACCACTACCCCGAGACGGACGAGCGCGCGCTCAAGCCCGCCTTCGACACCTTCCCCTGGCGCGACGACCCCGACGGCTTCCGCGCGTGGCGGCGCGGCCAGACCGGCTTCCCCATCGTCGACGCCGGGATGCGGGAGCTGTGGGCGACCGGCTGGATGCACAACCGCGTGCGCCTCATCGCCGCCTCGTTCCTCACCAAGGACCTCCTGCTGCCGTGGCAGGCCGGCGCGCGGTACTTCTGGGACACGCTCTGCGGCGGCGACCTCGCCAACAACACGATGGGCTGGCAGTGGTCCGCCGGCTCCGGGGCCGACGCGCAGCCGTTCTTCCGGGTCTTCAACCCGACCGGCCAGGGCGAGCGGTTCGACCCGGACGGCGACTACGTCCGGCGCTGGGTCCCCGAACTGGCTGGCCTCTCGGCGAAGTGGATCCACCGCCCCACCGAGGCCCCGCCGGCCGTGCTCGCCGCTGCGGGTATGCGCCTCGGCGAGACGTACCCGCGGCCCATCGTGGACCACGCCGCGCGCCGCATCGAGGCGCTCGCCGCACTCAAAGCGACCGCGGCGGAATAGCCCGGTGCCAGACTGCGCTCCTCGCCGCTCGCGGAATCCCGACGCGCGCCGCGGCGGTACGAGCCTCTCCCCTCGCCCGCTTCCGCACGTCCGTGATCGCCTACACGTCCCGTCTGGCCGTCCCCGTCTCCGCCGCCGAGCTGTTCGCGTGGCACGAGCGCCCCGGCGCCTTCGAGCGCCTCACGCCGCCGTGGCAGACGGTCCGCGTCGAGCACATGGAGGGCATCCGGACCGGCGACCGCGCCGTCTTCCGCGTCGGCCCCGGCCCCGGCGTGCGGTGGGTCGCGGAGCACCGCGCCTACTCGGACGCGTGCCGCTCGGGCGACGGCGGGATGTGCGGCTTCCAGGACGTCCAGATCGAAGGCCCCTTCGCCTCGTGGGAGCACACGCACCGCATGATCGCCGACGGGGCCGGCGCGATCCTCGAAGACCACGTCGAGGCGAGGCTGCCGGGCGGGGCGGTGGCCGAGGCGCTCGGCGGGTGGGCCGCGCGCCGCGAGTTCGGCCGCCTCTTCGGCTACCGCCACCGCGTGACCGCGGAAGACCTCGCGCGCCACTCGGCATGGACGGCCGCCCACGGCGAGCGCCGCCTGACGGTCGCCATCACCGGGGCCTCGGGCCTGCTCGGGCGGCAGTTGGCCGCGTTCCTCACCACCGGCGGCCACCGCGTCGTGCGGCTCGTGCGCTCGCGCGGCGCGGCCGGCGCGCTCAGCCGCGGCCCCGCCGAGGCGGCGGTCTACTGGAACCCGGACAAGAACGAGATCGACATGGGGGCCCTTCGGCAGGCCGCGCCCGATGCCGTGGTCCACCTCGCCGGCGAGCCCGTCTACGGCCTCGCGTACACGGCCG
This sequence comes from Rubricoccaceae bacterium, assembly GCA_031425425.1. Lineage (GTDB taxonomy): Bacteria > Bacteroidota > Rhodothermia > Rhodothermales > Rubricoccaceae > DASVSE01. Next base: position 5,031 of record JANPJI010000729.1, on the reverse strand, counting down.
ACAAGAAGCGCCGCATCTGGGAGAGCCGCACCCGCGGGACGGACCTCATCGCGCGGGCCGTGGCGGACCTCGACCCGGCACCTGCCGTGTTCATCTCCGCCTCGGCGTCGGGGTTCTACGGCTCGCAGGGCGACGCGCCCGTCACCGAGGCGTCGGCCTCCGGCGACGGCTTTCTCGCCGACGTCTGCCGCGCCTGGGAAGAGGCGACGGCCCCGGCCGAAGCGGCGGGCGTCCGGACGGTCCACCTGCGGACCGGGCTCGTGCTCTCGCCGGCCGGCGGGATGCTCGGCGTGCTCGGGCCGGTCGCGAACCTCGGCCTCGCCGGGTGGGTCGGCGACGGGGGCGACGTGTGGCCGTGGATCGCGGCCGACGACTGGGTCTACGCCGTGGCCGGGCTGCTCGGCGACGCCTCGGTGTCCGGCCCGGTCAACCTGTCCGCGCCGACGCCCGAGACGTCCAGGGCGTTCGTGAAGACGCTCGGGGACGTGCTCGGGCGGCCCGCCATCGCCTCGGTGCCGCGCTCGCTCGTGCGCGCGTTCGGCGGCGAGGCGGCCCGCGAGGTGGCCCTGGCGAGCGTGCGTATGCTCCCGACGCGCCTCCTGGATTCCGGCTTCCGGTTCACGTACCCCGCGCTGGAGCCGGCCCTCCGCCACCTCTACGGCCGCACGGCGGCCCCCGTCGCGCCATGAAGCTCCTGTTTCTCCTCGCCCTGCTCGCCACCGCACCCGCGCTCGCACAGACGGGCGCGGAGCCGGCGGACGACGTGGCCCTCGGCCAGACGGCCGACCTCTTCGCCCGGGACCTGAGCGACCTCACGCGCCTCGCGACGGCCGCGGCGCTCGTCCACGAGCGGACGGGCGCGTTCCCGGAAACGCCGTTCGGGCTCCTCGGCGCGCCCGAGGGCGGCCAGACCGGCGCGCGCACGTTCCCGCTCTCCGAACTGGCCGTCACGGCCACTGCCGACAGCGTCGTGCTCCGCTACGTGCCGCTCCCCGTCTCGCCGTACACCCGCGACGACCTCGTCGTCTCCGCATCGGTCCGGGCCGACGGTGCCGGGCGCTACACCGTACGCCACGAGATGCGTCGCAGAAAGGACCTCGACGCAGGCGGCCGGGCGCTCCTCTACGACCGCGCGGGCGAGTACCACATCGGGAAAGGCTTCGGGGAGCTGTGCCTGGACGCCGCGCGCGCGCGGGAGGCAATCGTCGCCGGCCGGTTCACGCCGGACCCGGCGCTCCTCGGGCCTGTGCCGCTGACGCTGCGCGTTCACCCGCCGGGCACGGCCACGCCGGTCTACTACCAGGCGACGCGCCCGTGACTGTGGACGTCGCCATCGTCGGGGCCGGCCTCGCGGGCCTCGCCTGCGCCCGCGCGCTCACGGCGCGGGGCCACACGGTCGCCGTCTTCGAGGCGTCCGACGCCGTCGGCGGGCGCGTGCGGACGGACGACGTGGACGGCTTCCGCATCGACCGCGGCTTCCAGGTGTTCCTCACGGCGTACCCCGAGGCGCGGTCCGTGCTCGACTACGCAGCGCTCGACCTGCGGCCCTTCAAACCGGGCGCGCTCGTCCGCCGCGGCGGGCGCTGGGAGCGTGTCGGCGACCCGTTCCGCGACCCGCTCGCCGCGCTCCCGACCCTCGTCTCGCGCGTCGGGTCGCCGGCCGACAAGCTGCGCGTGCTGCGCCTGCGCGCGGCCGTCCGCCGGGGCACGCCCGACAGCCTCTGGGCGCGCCCCGAGACGACGACCGAAGCCGCTCTCCGCGTGCGCTACGGGTTCTCGGAGCCGATGATCGACCGCTTTTTCCGCCCGTTCCTCGGCGGGGTCCAGCTGGACCGCGACCTCGGCGCGTCGAGCCGGGCCTTCGAGTTCTACTTCCGGATGTTCTCCGAGGGCGACGCCGCCGTGCCGGCGCGCGGGATGCAGGCGATCCCCGAGCAGATGGCCGCCGCCCTCCCCGCGGGGACGGTCCACCTCTGCGCGCGCGTTGCCCACGTCGAGCCGGACGGGTCGAGCGTGCGGATCCACGACGGCGAGACCGTGGCATGCCGTGCGGTCGTCGTCGCCGTCGAGGCACCGGAGGTGCCGTACCTCGTGCCCGACTTGCCCGTGCCCGCCTCGAAGAGCACGCTCCAGATCGCGTGGGCCGCGCCTGCCGCGCCGACGCCTGAGCCTGTCCTGATGCTCGACGGGGACGGTCGCGGGCCGGTCAACAACGTCCAGGTGATGAGCAACGTCGCGCCGGAGGCCGCCCCGGCCGGGCAGGCGCTCGTAACCGCGTCGGTCCTCGGCCACCCCGCCCGACCGGACGACGCCGTCGACGCGGACGCCCGCGCCCAGATGCGGGAGTGGTTCGGCCCGACCGTGGACGGCTGGCGGACGCTCGCGGTCCACCGCGTCCTGCACGCTCTGCCAGACCTGCCGAGCCTGGACCCGCCCGAGCGGCCCGCCCACGTCCGCGGCGGCCTCTTCGTCACCGGCGACTGGCTCCGCAACGGGTCCATCGACGGCGCACTCGTCGCCGGGCGGCACGCGGCCGAGGCGGTCGCGGCGCACCTCGCTTCCGGTCGCCCCGCGTGACGCGGACCGTGTTCCTGCTCCACATCCTCGCAACGCTGACGATGTTCGGCGCGATCTGGATCGTCCAGGTCGTCCACTACCCACTCTTCTCGCGCGTCGGCGCGGCCGGGTGGGCAGCGTACGAGGCCGCGCACCAGTCCCGCATCACGCTCGTCGTGGGGCCGGCGATGGTCCTCGAACTGGTGACGGCCGTCTGGCTCGTGCTCGACCGCCCGGCCGCCTTCCCGCTGTGGGCCGTCGTCGCCGGGGCGCTCCTCGTGGGCCTCGTCTGGGCGTCGACGGCGTTCGTGCAGGTCCCGCTCCACAGCGCCCTCTCCGGCGGTGCGTTCGACGCCGAGGCGCACGCGCGCCTCGTGGCGACCAACTGGATCCGGACAGCCGCGTGGACGGCCCGCGCCGGGCTCGTGCTCTGGCTCGCGTCGCGGGCGATGACGCTGGAGGGGTAGAAGGGCAGGAGGCAGTGGCCATCGGGTGAGCCCGAACCGGTGGCAGAGTCGAGGTCGAACGGGGCCGGCTCGCAAACGCAGAACCGCCCCGCCCGAGACATCCCGGGCGAGGCGGAGGATCTGCCACTGGCGACTGGCCGCCGCCGACAGGCGGCGCACTGGCCCAGTTCAGGCCGGGATGCGGATCTGCTGGCCGGGGTAGATCTTGTCCGGGTCGCCGATGACCTCGCGGTTGGCCTGGAAGATCTTGTCGTGGTCGCCGGCGTCGCCGTACATCTCCTTCGCGATCTTCGAGAGCGAGTCGCCGCTCTTGATCGTGTAGTAGCGCGTGGCTCCCGCAGCCGTCGCGCCAGCGGCCGGAGCCGCGGCGGCCGGGGCCGTCAGGCCGTCGTCGTTGACGCTCGTCACGCCGCGGACGTTGCCCGCGATGAGCGCGGCCTTCTCCTTGGCGGCCATGCTGTTGGCCTTGCCCGTGAGCGTCACCTTTCCGTCGGCGAATGTGACCGCGAGGTTCGAGATGTTGGACGTGCCGAGGGCCCGCGTGATCTCGGCCTGGATGGCTTCACCTTGCTGACCGTCTTTGCCTTTGAAGAGGTCCTGGCCGGCGTCTTTGAGGAAATCGAGGAGTCCCATGAGAGAGAGGGGTTGGCGAGAGGGATGCCGGGGGCCGGCACATGAGGACTTCACGCGGGGCCGCCCCGTCCGGTTCCTCGCCGCCGCCGCGGTCTCACCCGCCGGTGCGGGGAGCGCTTCAGCGGAGGCCCCCGGTACGGGAGCCCGGCAAACGCCCGTACTATTGCGGAGACGCCCCTCGCTGGCAGGCCGTTGTCAGGGAACCGGTCCGTCACCCCGTTCCTCCTTCCTGACGATTCGATGCGCCTCTCCCTCCTCGCCGTGCTGGCCGCCGTCGCGCTGACCTCCGCCGGTTGCGACTCCACCGGGATCGACACGCCCATCCCGGGCGGTGGCACACCCGGCGGCGGCGGCACGCCGGCCCCGGCGCTCACGTTCGCCCCGGTGGACCCCACGGCGACCTACCTCACGACCGACGAGGAGGCTCCTGACGCGACGCCGTTTCTGCTCGCCGACTACGGCCTCCGCCCCGGCGACACGGCCTGCTTCCGCGCCACCGGCGACTACTTCGTCTACCCCGGCCGGCTCGCCTCGGCAGAGAACGGCACGGTCGCGACGGGCGTGTTCAGCGCCAGCAGCGTGCTCCACAGCACCACCGAGCGCTTCCGCGTCAAGGACCGCATCGACGGCCCGTGGGACATCGTGACGCGCCCGATGTACACCAGTGGGGCCGCGACGGACATCAACGAGGACTTCGACGCGACGAACGGCTGCTACGTCGTCCCGGCCGCAGCCACCCACCTCTTCCTGAGCGCGGTCGACGACATGTTCCTCGACAACGTCGACGCGCGCGTCGGCGGGAACGGCTTCGGCGTGGCGGTCTCGCGGCAGTAAGGCCGCCCCGGCTCTACCGCGGCGCGCCCGCGGCCTCCTCGGTGGGGCCGCGGGCGCGCTCACGTTCGGGGAGACGGAAGCGAGGCGTTTTTCTCCCGACGCCCCGCCCTTCCCTCGTTAGATCGTCGCCGTGCGGCCGGCGTTTTGGACGCGGAGCCAGTCCATGAGCGGCGCGAAGTAGTCCAGCATCGGCTGGGCCGTCAGGCCGCGGCCGGTCGCCTCTTCGAGGAGCCGGTTGCCGTCCACGATCGCACCCGGGCGCAGCAGCGTCCGCAGGAAGTCCCCGACTTCGCGGCGGCCGTAGTAGTTCGTGTCGCGGGGGTCCTCGTGGAGAATCTCGCGGGCGATGTGGTCGTGGAGCTGGAACAGGAGCACGTACGACAGGGCGTAGTCGTAGTACTGCGCCGGGTCGTCGTTGACGAGCGTCTTTGTCGCGGCGTCGTTGAACGGCGCGCCGACGGCGGCCCGCGCCGCGTCCGGCGGGACGATGCCCCGGAACTCGCGGGCGTACTGCCACCAGCGGGCGTTCCACTCGTCCGGC
>JANPJI010000728.1:0-5401 GCA_031425425.1 Rubricoccaceae bacterium | reverse complement strand
GGTCGTCGGGGCGCGGGGCGACCGGGGCGACGTGACGCAGTTCACCGTGCGGCGGCGGGAAGTCCCCCTGCGGCGGGGCGTCGTAGGCCGCGGGGGGCTCGGACGAGACCGCGGGGCCCGCAGCACGCGGCGGCTCCGCGGCGGACGCACGGGGCGCCTCGGTCGGGACCGGGCGGGCAGGTTCTACGGGGACCGTCGCCGGCGGGAGGCTCGGCGGCGGGGCAACCGAGACGGGCACGGCAACCGGAGACGCCGGGGCGTGGAGCGGAGCCGCGGCCGGGACCGACGCCGGGGGCAGGGCGGCCGGCGGGACGGCGACCGTTGGGGCGGCGGCCCGCGGGACGGCCGGTACCGCGGCAGCCGGTGCCGCCGCGCGAGGCGCTTCCGTCGCGGCGCGGCGTTCGAGGGCGTCGAGGTGCGCGAGGAGCCGCTGGAGGTCGGCCGCCTTCTCCAGGCTCGCCATCCGGAGCAGCGCCAGTTCGAGCGTGAGCCGCGGCTGCGCGCTCGTCCGCAGCGCCTCGATGGCCGCGTCGGCGATGAGGAGCAGGTGCAGCAGGTCCGCCTCGGCCCACACGCCTGCCGAGGCGACATAGCGCGCCCGCATCGCCGCCGTGCCCTCGATGAGCGCGCCGTCGCCTGTGGCCCGTGCGACGAGCAGGTTGCGGACGTGGTCCGCGACGCCGAGCAGGAACTCGCGCAGGTCGTGCCCGCGCCGCACGACGCCGTCGACGAGCGCGAGCAGGCCGGCGCGGTCGCCGGCCGCGGCGCGGTCCGCCGCCTCGAACAGGAGGTCTTCCTCGACGACGCCGAGGGCGGTCCGGAGGACCGGACCGGTCAGCGTCGTCCCGCACAGCGCCACGGCCTGGTCGAACACCGAGAGCGCGTCGCGCATGGCCCCGTCGCCGCGGCGGGCGACGAGCACGAGCGCGTCCTCGTCCGCCGTGATGTTCTCCTCGGCGCAGATGGTCCGGAGCTGCTCGACGATCTCCGGGACTGCGATGCGGCGGAAGTCGAAGCGCTGCGTGCGCGAGAGGATCGTCGGGAGGACCTTGTGCGGCTCCGTCGTCGCGAAGATGAACAGGGCGTGCTCGGGGGGCTCTTCGAGCGTCTTGAGGATCGCGTTGAAGGCGCTCGCCGAGAGCATGTGGACCTCGTCAAGGATGTAGACCTTCTTCTTGGCCCCCTGCGGCGGGATGCGGACCGTCTCGCGCAGCTCGCGCATGTCGTCGACGCCGTTGTGGGAGGCGGCGTCGATCTCGATCACGTTCATCGCGCGGCCGTCGTCGAACGACGTGCAGGCGTCGCACGTGCCGCACGGCTCCGCGTCGGGGCGCGCGCTGAGCGGCGTCTGGCAGTTGACGGCCTTGGCGAGGATGCGCGCCGCCGTCGTCTTGCCGACGCCGCGGGGGCCGGAGAACAGGTACGCCTGGGCGAGGCGTCCCGAGCGGACGGCGTTGCGCAGCGTCTCGGCGACGTGCTCCTGCGCAACGAGCGCCGCGAACGTCTGCGGGCGGTACTTGCGGGCGGAGACGAGGTAGCGCGGGGCGTCCATGGGGCGTCGGAGAGGGTCCGCCGGACGCGTGTCCGGGGCCCCGCCAACATACCGTCGCGCCCGCCGAGACGGCGGTGAATCCGCGCCTCGGCAGGCCGCTACGGAAGGCCCGGCATTCCCTCGGTCGGCGGTGCCGCGGGCGAGCCGGGACGTGCCGTCGCGGCACCGATGGCCGCACCCGCACCTGTCGTCAGGACGGTGAACGGGACAGCCGCCGCCGCGGCGATATGCCACCCGCAGATGTAGTCAGACCCAGGGTTGCACGACTCGGACAACGCCACGACGGCCGTGACGGCTGCCCCGACAGCGAGCCCGACGAGGAAGCCGCGCTTCGCCCCTCGCCACGCGCCGCGTCCCCGGGGTCCGGACATCGAGGTGAGTGCTGAGGCCGGCACCGGTGCTGCGGTGCCGGGCGTCCCCAGGCCGGCGTCGAACGCGAGGTCGGGCACGAGCGGGACGACCAGGACTCCGCCGTCGCCGAGGCGCACAGCGGCGGGCTGCGCGCAGACGGCCGGAGCGGCGAAAACGAGGACGAGGGCAACGGACGACAGACGCATCGGAACGGCGGTGGGAGGGTCCAACGTCGCTCCGGCTCCGAGCCGCCGCCTGATGCGGATGCACCAGCCGACACCCCGCCCCGAGGCCGCCTCAGATCCCCCCCGCCTCGACGACCTCGGTCCCGCCCGTCTTGTCGCCGAGGCGACGCCCACGGGCATCGGTGAACACGAGAATGAGTTCGATCACGCCCACGACGAGCCCGATCAGGCCACCGACGACCCCGCCGAGAAAGGCCCCGATCCCGCCGCCGATCAGCCCGCCGATGCCGACGAGGACCGAGCCGATGACGAGCGTCCAGTTGCGGCGGATCGAGGTCTCGATGTCCATCGGCTGCCCGTCGAGGCGCACGACGGTCAGCTTCATGAGCTGCTTGCCGATGGAGCGGCCGCTGGCGAACTCGAGCGCGAGGCCGTCGCGGACGAGCATGTAGCCCGCGCCGATGAGGTAGCCGATGCCGCCCATGCGCGAGCCGAAAAAGCCGAACACGGCGGAAATGGCTCCCGCGATGAGGCTGTCCAGGATCACGGCGACGGCCCGCGTGCCGAGCGGGGCCTTGCCTGTGGCAGCGGTCGTGGGGGTCGGGAACGGTTCCATGAAGCAAGGCGGTAAGGGCCAGCACCTTACGCCAAAAATCTGGTTCGGCAAGCGGCACGCCCGCACGTGTCCGATCTGGCTGCCCCGCACCGGCCCGTCGGGGTGCGCGCCAGCAGAGCGGCACTCGCCGCTACGGCTCCAGGCGGGCGGAGGCGACCTCAGGCGGTGCCTGCTGGAGACGGAGTTCCTCGCGCTCGACGAGCCCGCCCGCCCACTCCGCCGCGACGCGGACGAGGTCGCGGTCGGCCTGCGTGAACGGGCGTTCGGCCGGCGTCGGCGACGAGAAGCTGAGCGCGCCGAAGAGCTCTCCGCCGACGACGACCGGTGCCCCGATGTAGGCCTCCAGCCCGAGGGCGGCGTAGCACCGGTGGCCGACGTGCTCGGACGTGCCCATGTGGTCGATGGCGACGACGGCGTGGGCCTCCATCGTGAGGTCGCAGTAGGTGTCGCCGAGCGGCATCGTGGTGCCGGGGGCCATCGCGTCGCCCGTGCGGGCGTAGCTGGCGAGGCACGTGTAGGTGCCGTCGCCGACGCGGGCGAGCAGGCCGCTACGGAGGCCGAGGAAGCCCGTCAGCTCGGCGAGCAGGGCGGCCGCGAGCGCGTCGAGGCGCCCCGGACGCGAGATGACCGAGACGACGCGCCGGAGGCCCTCGGCCTGGCGCGTGGCGCGGCGCTCGGCGTCGACCCGCTCGGTCACGTCCACGCCGACGCCGACGCCGCCGTCCACCGTCCCGTCGGCGCAAAACGTCGGCGCGGCGGAGACCTCGTAGGTGCGGCCCTGCCAGCGCGTGGTCCAGGCCGCCGGCTCGCCCGCGAGGACGGACTGGACGCCCTCGGCCACGGCTGCGGGCTCGGCGAGCAGGTCCGCCCCGCCCCACACGCCCGCGAAGAGGGCAGCGGCCTCCAGCCCCTTGCCGGCCCGCATCGTGACGCGGCCCGTGCGGTCGAAGCCGAACACCACCAGCGGCGCGTGCTGCGTGACGGCGTCGACCAGCGAGCGCTGCCGGTTGGCGTGCGTCGCCGCGCGGACCTCCTCGGTCGCGTCCGCGGCGTGGACGACAAGACCCTCGACCACGTCCCCCGAGCCGGGAACCCACGGGCGGGCCGAGTAGCGGATCCACACCGTGCGGCCGTCCGCGTCCACGAGGGCCACGGGCCGGGCGGCCGACGTCTGCCCGTCGAGCGCCGAGGCCCGAGCGTCCGCCCAGCCGGCGGCGGCCTCGGGGAAGAGCGCCTCGTACGAGCGGCCGCGCAGCAGGGCCGTGTCGACGCCGTGCAGCTCGGCCCACAGCGGGCTCAGCGCGAGGTACGTCAGGTCCGGCGCCAGCAGGGCCATCGGCGACGGGACCGCCTCGATCGCGGCGGCGAGGTCAAGCCAGCGGGACGGCGTCTTGGCCATGTGCGGTGCCCCGGACGGGGAAGCGATCTCCGTGAGAGGGACGCCGCCAAGGTAGACGGAAAGTCCCGCGCGGGGCAGGTAGCTTGGCCAGATCCTTCCGCTCACTCCATGTTTCGCACCTGCGCACTTTCCGTCCTGCTCCTCACCCTCGTCGCGGTGCCCCTCGCGGTGCCCGCTGCGGCGCAGGCCCCCGCCGACACGTCGCTCGTGACGCTAGAGCGCCTGTTCGCCTCGCGCGACTTCGCCTCCGAGGGGGCCGGCATCGGCCGCTGGATGGACGCCACGCACACGACCGGCCTGGCGCGGAACGCGGCCGGCGGGCGCGACCTCGTCCGCACCGACGTCGCGACGGGCCGGGTGGAGACGCTCGTCACGGCCGACCAGCTCACGCCGGCCGGGGCTGCGGCCCCGCTCGCCGTCGAGGACTTCGCGTGGAGCGACGACAACCGGACGCTGCTCGTGTTCACCAACTCGGAGCGCGTGTGGCGCGCCAACACGCGGGGCGACTACTGGGTCCTGAACGTGCGCTCGGGCCGGCTCCGCCAGCTCGGCGGCGACGCCCCGCCGAGCACGCTCATGTTCGCCACGTTCAGCCCCGACGGCACGCGCGTGGCGTACGTCCGCCAGCACAACCTCTACGTCGAGGACGTCGCCTCGGGGGCCATCACGGCGCTCACGACCGACGGCTCAGAGACGACCATCAACGGCACCTTCGACTGGGTCTACGAGGAGGAGTTCGGCCTTCTCAACGGCTTCCGGTGGAGCCCCGACGGCGCGCAGGTCGCGTACTGGCGCCTCGACGCCTCAGGCGTCCGCGACTTCCTGCTCGTCAACAACACGGACTCGCTGTACAGCTACACCACGCCCGTCCAGTACCCCAAGGCGGGCGAGACCAACAGCGCGGCGCGCGTCGGCGTCGTCGCCGCGACGGGCGGGCCGACGCGGTGGTTCGCGCTGTCGGACGACGAGCGCAACCACTACCCGGCGCGCATGGAGTGGGCGGCGTCCTCCACCGAACTCGTCATCCAGCACCTCGACCGGCCGCAGCAGCGCAACGAGGTTCTGCTGGCGGACACGCGGACGATGACGACGCGCCCGATTCTCGTCGAGACCGACACGGCGTGGACCGACGCCGTGGACGACCTCGTGTGGTTCGACGACGGCCGGCGCTTCACGTGGCTCTCGGACCGCGACGGCTGGCAGCGCGCCTACGTCGTCTCCCGCGACGGCAGCGACGTGCGGGCGGTCACGCCAGCCGGGCTCGACGTGCTGTCCGTGCTCCAGATCGACACCGACGG
>JANPJI010000727.1:0-6770 GCA_031425425.1 Rubricoccaceae bacterium | reverse complement strand
CTGGTAGCCGGGGAAGAACGTGTTGACCGAGCCGAAGTCCGAGCAGCCCTGGACGTTGTTGTGGCCGCGGAGCGGGTAGCCGCCCGTGCCGGGCCGGCCGTAGTTGCCCGTCGCGAGGAGCAGGTTCGAGATCGCCGTGCTGGTGTCCGAGCCCATCGAGTGCTGCGTGACGCCCATCGCCCACAGGGCGGAAACCGTCGGCGCGTGCGCGATGCGGCGAGCGACGTCGACGAGCGTCGCGGCCGGAATGCCGGTGCGCTCTTCGGCGAACGCGAGCGTGAACGGGGCGAGGCTCTCGCGGTACGCCGCCTCGTCGTTGACGCGGGCGTCGAGGAAGGCGCGGTCCTCCCAGCCCTGGTCGAAGAAGTGATTCGTGACCGCGCTGTGCCAGACGAGGTCGGTGCCGGGCTCGGGGCGCAGCATGACGTCGGCGCGGCGGGCCGTCTCGTGGGCGCGCAGGTCGGCGACGATGAGGCCCTGCCCGCGGCGCTTCTGCTCGGCGCGGAGGTGCGCCGCGAGGACGGGGTGGCTCTGGTCCGTGTTGGAGCCCACGATGAGGATCAGGTCCGCCGCGCGGAGGTCGTCGAACGTGCCCGCGTCGCCGCCGTAGCCGACCGTCCGCCAGAGGCCCTGCGTGGCGGGCGCCTGGCAGTAGCGGCTGCAGTTGTCGACGTTGTTGGTCCCGAACACGGCGCGGGCGAGCTTCTGGACGAGGTAGCTCTCCTCGTTGGTCGCCTTCGACGAGGCGATGAACGCCACGCTGTCCGGGCCGTGCTCGTCCGCGATGGCCCGCATCCGCCGGGCGACGGTGCCCAGCGCCTCGTCCCACGACGCCTCGCGGAAGGCCTCCCCGCCGCGGCCGTCGGGCGCGCGCACGAGGGGCGTCCGCAGGCGGTCCAGGCTGTTGACGAAGTCCCACCCGAACTTGCCCTTGACGCACGTCGAGATGCCGTTGGCGGGGCCGTGCTCGGGCTCGATCTTGAGGATGCGCCGCTCGCGCGTCCACACGTCGAACGAGCAGCCGACGCCGCAGTACGTGCACACCGTCTTGGTCTTCTGGATCGACGCGCGGCGCATCGCCGCCTCGGCGTCGCTCAGGGCGAGGACGGCTGTAGCCCCGACGAACGGCTCGACGGCCTTGACGACCTCGACGGCGGGCACGAACACGTCCGCCCGGAGCCCGGTGAAATGCCCGGCCTGGCCGATCATCGTCTTCTCCATGAGCGCGTTGCACGGGCAGACGGTCACGCAGTGCCCGCAGCCGACGCACGAGGACTCGCCCGCCGGCACGCCGCCGTCCCACAGCACGCGCGGCACGTCCGCCTCCCAGTCGATGCTCAGCGTCTCGGTCACCTGGACCGTCTGGCACGCCTCGACGCACTTGCCGCAGACGATGCACTGGCCGGGGTCGTACTGGTAGAACGGGTGGCTCGCGTCGACGTCGTACGGCTTCGCCTCGAACGGGTAGCGCTGGTGGTCCACGCCCACGTGCTTCGTCGCGTTGTGGACGGGGCAGTCGCCGTTGTTTCGGTCGCAGACGGTGCAGTAGAGGTTGTGGACGCCGAGGAGCCGGTGGAGGCCCTCCTCGCGGGCGTCGGCCGTTGCGGCTTCGAACGTGTCCACCTGCATCCCGGCGCGGACGGGTACGGCACACGCCCGCGCCGCGGCTCCGTCGACGGATACCCAGCACGTGTCGCACGTCTGGACCGGCCCCAGGGCGGGGTCGAAGCAGACGTGCGGGACCGACACGCCGCCCGTGCCGCCGTCGGCGGCCGTCCGGTCGCCCGCGTCGCGGTCAAGGCGGTCGAGGAGGCTGGCCAGCCACTCGCCGTCAACGCCCTCGGCGGCTCGTCCGTTGACCGTCAGGGCGACCCGCTCGCGCGTCGCGCCGGCGGCGAAGGCGTGCCGGTCCTGGGGGCCGAGGCGCGGCAGGGTCATGGGCGTCGGGGTGCGGGCCGGCAACGTACACGCGGCCGGGCACTCCGGGTCCGGCCCCGCTGCGGGCCGGATCCGCGCGGCGATCTTGGCCCGATGACCCCGCCCCCCGCGCTGCGCGCGTCCGTAGCCGCGACGACGGCCCTCGTGATGGCTGCGTTTGCGGCCAACTCGGTCCTGGCGCGCCTCGCGCTCCAGGCCGGCCATGCCGATGCGCTCTCGTTCACGGCTGTGCGCCTCGCGGCCGGTGCCGCCACGCTCGGCGTCCTCATGGCCGCTCGGCGGCAGCGACTCCAGGGCGACGCCATCTCGGCCGCGGCCCTGCTCGTCTACGCCGCGGCGTTCTCCGTCGCCTACCTCGCTCTCCCGACCGGGACCGGCGCGCTCGTGCTGTTCGGGTCCGTCCAGACGACGATGGTCGGCTGGGGGCTCGCGCGCGGCGAGCGGCTGCGGCCGGTCCAGGCGCTCGGGTTGGCCGCCGCCCTCGGCGGGCTCGTCGTGCTCGTGGCGCCGGGGCTCGGCGCGCCGCCGCTCGCGCCGGCTGCGCTCATGGCCACGGCCGGCGCGGCGTGGGGCGTCTACTCGCTCCGCGGACGGACCGCGACCGACCCGACGGCCGCCACGGCGGGCAACTTCGCCCGCGCCGCCCCCGTCGCCGCCGTGCTGGCGCTCGGTGCCGCCGCCACCGGCGGCGCGTCCCTGGATGCGACGGGCGTCGGGCTCGCCGTGCTGTCCGGGGCCGTCACGTCCGGCCTGGGATACGCGGCGTGGTACGCGGTCCTGCCGCGTCTGCGCGCGACGACGGCCGCCGTCGTCCAGCTCAGCGTGCCCGTGCTGGCCGCGCTCGGCGGCGTCGCGCTCGTGGGCGAGGCGCTGTCGATCCGGCTCGCGCTCGCCTCGGCCGCGACGCTCGGCGGCATCGCGCTCGTGGCGCGGGGCGGCGCTACCGGACGCCGCGGAGCGTGACGACGAACGTGAGCGTCGCGTTGGGCGGGATGTCCGGCGGGGCACCCGCCGCGCCGTAGCCCTGCTCCGGCGGGATCACGAGCGTCTTGGTCTCGCCGACGCGCATGCCGGCGATGCCGGTCTGGAAGCCGGGGATGACCTGGCCGAGCCCCATCGTGGCGGCTGTCGCCTCGTCGAAGACCGTCCCATCCTGAAGCGTGCCGCGGTAATCGATGGTGACGGTGCTCGTGGGAGTGGCGACCGCGTCGGGGTCCGTTTGCATCTCCGGCGCGCAGGCGGGCAGGACGACGAGGGCGGCGAGGAGAAGAACGAGGCGCATCCGGGAATCGGGAGGGGAGTGCGGAACGTACGGCCGCCCTTTCCCTCACCCGCCGGCCCGCCGATACCTCGCGTCCCCTCTTCGACGCCCCTCTGCTCCGGTCGCTCCTCCGCCTCCAGGCCCTCGCCTTCCGCCGCGCGCCGCACTTCCGCGGGCGCCTCGTGCTCGCCGTCCTGAAGGGGCTCGGGCTCGTCTACGCCGTCGCCACCGCCGCCGCGCTCGGCTTCCTGCTGCCCGACACGCTCTCGGTCTGGGCACCCGACGTGTCGGCGCTCGACGTCGTCGGCCAGGCGCTCCTGCCGGCGCTCGGCGTGCTGACGCTCGGCCGCGTGCTCTTCCAGGACGTCCCGACGCGCGGCGCCGCGGCGTTCCTGCTGCTGCCCGTAGATCGGCGGCGCGTGGCGCGGGCGGTGACCGTGCGGGCCACACTGACCGTGTTCAACGCGGCCCCGCTGGCGTTCGCCGTCCCGTTCGCCCTGCGGACCGTCCGCGAGACATCTGGCGTGTCCGATGCTGTGGCGTTCGTCGTCGGGGTCGCGGCGCTCCTGGCGGTGTCCCATTTCGCCGTGGTCGTGTGGAAGACGCGCCTCGGCGCAGCCCCCGGCGAAACGGTCGCCGTGGTCGGGGCGGCGCTCGCGGGAACGGCGGCCATCGCCCTCGCCTCGGGCGGAGTTCTGGGCGCGACTCCGGCGCTCACCGCGGCGCTCGTCGGAGCCGTTGCCCTCGCCCTCGGGGCAGTCGCGCACCGGAGCGTCGTCGAGGCGCTCTACCTCGACGCGGGCCCGCGGCAGGCGCGGCGAGCTGTCCGCAGCGGCACGGCCGGGTTCGAGCGCGCGGGCGTCCGTGCCTTTCTCGACCTCGACTGGCGCCTCGTCACGCGGACGCGCTACCCGCGCGGGATCGTCCTCAACGCCGTCGCGATGACGCTCGCCATCGCCGCGTACGCCTTCTGGTGGGGCTCCGAGGCCCCGACCGTTCTCCTGCTCGTGTTCTCGACCGGCACCGTCGCCGTCTCGGCGGGCCAGTTCGCGCTCCCGTTCGCGAGCGGCCACTACGACCGCCTGCTGACGCTCCCCGGCGCGCCAGCGGCGTTCGTGCAGGCCAAGCTCGCCGCGGCCGTCGGGGCGACGGTCGCGCTCGGCGCGCTCCAGCTCGTCCTCGCACTCGCGCTCGCCCCCGACGCGTGGGCCGACCTCGCCGGGGCCGTCCTGTTCTGCGTCGGCGTGCTCGTCCCCGTCGCCGTGCTCGGCTCGACGCTCGCGCCGAAGCCGCTCGATGTCGCGGACACGTTCATGTCGAGCTCCCGCATTCAGTCGCTCCCGCCCCAGATCGCGCTCGCGGCGGCCGGGGCCGTCGCCGTGGGGCTGCCCCTCGCACTCGGCCCCGACCTCGGACGTGCCGCGATGGCGGCCGTCGGCGCGGCGGGCGCGCTCGGGCTCCCGCTATGGGCGCGGGCCATCGAGGCGCGCGTCGACCGGCAGCGCCACGCCGTCGCGGCCCGCTTCCGCTCGGACCTCTAACGCTCGACCGCCATGTCGCACGATTCGTCCCCCGGCGCGTCCGTCCTCGCCACCGGCCTCGTCAAGCGCTACGGCGAGACGGACGCGCTCTCCGTCGAGCATCTCGCCGTCGCGCCCGGCGAGGTCGTCGGGCTCGTCGGCAACAACGGGGCGGGCAAGACGACGCTGCTTCGGCTCCTGCTGGACCTTATCCGGCCCACGGCCGGCACGGTCGCCATCGACGGGATGACGGTGGGCCGGAGCCCGGCGTGGAAGATGCGCGTCGGCGCGTTCCTCGACGCCGGCTTCCTCGTGGACTACCTCCGGCCGGACGAGTACCTGCGCCTCGTCGGCGGCGCGTACGGGCTCGCGGCGGCCGAGACGGACCGCCGCGCGGCGACATACGCCGCGTTCCTCGGCCCGGCTGTGGCGGCCGGCGGGTTCCTCCGCGACCTCTCGACGGGCAACGCGAACAAGGTCGGCATCGTCGGGGCGCTGCTGCCCGAGCCCGGCCTCGTCGTGCTCGACGAGCCGTTCGCCAACCTCGACCCCGGCGCGCGGATCGGGCTCGAAGGGCTCCTGCGTCGCGAGCGGGCCCGCGGCGCGACCGTCCTGGTGTCCAGCCACGACCTCGACCACGTCGTGGACGTGTGCAGCCGGGTCCTCGTGCTGGCCGGCGGGCGCATCGTCCGCGACACGCCCTCGACGCCGGACACGCTCGGCGAGCTGCGGGCCTTCTTCGCCGGGGGCGGCGTGCCCGCGTAGGCGGGCGTAAGCTCCCGGCCCTTTCCTGCCGCGGTGCCCCGATGACGGACTCGACCCTCTATCCGCCCCCGGACGCCTTCGCCGCCGCGGCGCGCGTCTCGCCGGATCAGTACGCCGCGCTCTACCGCCGGTCCGTCGAGGACTCCGAGGGGTTCTGGCGCGAGCAGGCCGCGCGCCTCGACTGGGTCACCCCGCCGACCGAGATCCGCGACGTGAGCTTCGGCCCTGGCAACGTCCACGTCCGCTGGTACGCCGACGGCGTGCTCAACGCGTGCCACAACGCCGTCGACCGTCACGTGGAGGCCGGGCGCGGCGGGCGGACCGCTTTTCTGTTCGAGCCCGACGAACCGGGCGGGGACGGCGGACGCGAGCCGAGGGCGATCACGTATGCCGAGGTCCACGCGGACGTGCAGCGGATGGCGAACGTCCTCAAGGGCCTCGGCGTGGCGCGCGGCGACCGGGTGACGATCTACCTCCCGATGATCCCCGAGGCGGCGATCGCGATGCTCGCCTGCGCCCGCATCGGGGCCGTGTTCTCGGTCATCTTCGCCGGCTTCAGCCCCGAGTCCATCGCCGGGCGCCTCGTCAACGCGGCCAGCGACGTCGTGATCACGGCGGACCAGGGCCGCCGCGGCGGGCGGACGGTCGCGCTCAAGGCCAACGTCGACGAGGCCGTCCGGCGCGCGGAGGAGATGGGCCAGACCGTCCGGACCGTCCTCGTCGTCCGCAACACCGGCGGCAACGTCCTGTGGGACGACGCCCGAGACGTCTGGTACCACGAGGCCGCCGAGGCGGCAGCGGCCGAGTGCCCGTGCGAACCGATGGGCGCCGAGAGTCCGCTGTTCATCCTCTACACGTCCGGCTCGACCGGCGCGCCGAAGGGCGTCCTCCACACGACCGGCGGCTACTGCGTCTGGACGAGCCTCACGCACGAGCTCGTGTTCGACCTCACGCCGGACGACGTCTTCTGGTGCACGGCCGACGTCGGCTGGGTGACGGGCCACAGCTACCTCGTCTTCGGGCCGATGCTCAACGGCGCGACGCAGGTCTTCTTCGAGGGCATCCCGACATATCCCGACGCGGGCCGCCTGTGGGACGTCGTCGACCGCTGCGGCGTCACGACGATCTACATGGCCCCGACGGCCATCCGCGCGCTCATGGCGGCCGGCGACGACTTCGTGACGCGCTCCAGCCGGGCGAGCCTGCGCCTGCTCGGGACCGTCGGCGAGCCGATCAACCCCGAGGCGTGGCGCTGGTACCACACGGTCGTCGGCGAGGGCCGCTGC
>JANPJI010000726.1:0-2101 GCA_031425425.1 Rubricoccaceae bacterium | reverse complement strand
GCGGGCGAGGACGTCGATGCGGTGGCCGTCCGCCGCGAGCGCGGCGAACAGGTCGCGGTTGACGGCCGCGACGCCTCCGCGGCTGCCGTACGCGTCCGAGACGAGGGCGAGGACGATCATGCGGCGAGCGCAGGAGCGCCCGTGTGGCGGCCGTACACGGCCCGGGCCCACCCGCGGAGCCCCCGGTCGCGGTCGGACGCGAGGCCGTCCTCCAGAAGCCAGTCGCGGACGGGCGTCGTGAAGCCGGTCTTGGGGCGGTTCAGGATGTCGGCCGGCAGCGGCGGACGAGCCGCGTCGGCCATCGTCGCCTTTCCGATGGCCGCGTGTGCGGCGAGGACCGGCGCGAGCGTTTCGGTGAGCGTCCAGTCCACGAGCGGGACGCGCAGTTCGAGCGAGTGGGCCATGCTCGCCCAGTCCGAGTCGCGGAGCAGCTGCGAGCGCATGTAGTGGGCCGATTCGAGGGCGGTCACGCGGAGCCGGGCCGGGCCGATGTCGCCCACGGTCGCGTCGAGAGCGACGAGCGGGGCCAACTCGCGCCAGCCCTCGCGCGCCATGTCTGCCCCGAGTACGGCGGGCAGTTCGTACGGCATGAAGAGGCCGCGGCGGAGGAGGTACGCGCCGCCGTACGTCCCGCCATACTCAACGATCCCGGCCGCCTTGGGGGGCGCGATGCGCCGCAGCAGGGGACCGGCGACCGCCCGCAGGCCGCGTCCGATCGCCGCGTGTCCCGGAAGCGCTCCGACGGTGGCGACGAGGCGCGGGATCTCGGCGAAGCTCGGGTACCCGCCGAACAGCTCGTCGCCGCCGAGGCCCGAGAGGCACACCTTGAGCCCGGCGTGGGCTGCGGCGCGGCTGACGAGGAACGTGTTGAGCCCGTCGATCGAGGGCTGGTCCATCGCCTCGAAGAACTGGTCGCGGAGGCCGCGGAACTCGTCGCGGCCGACGCGGACCGACCGGTGGTCGGTTCCGAGATGGGACGCGACGGCCTCGGCGAGCGGCACTTCGTCGTCCGCCGTGCCGGCGTACTCGTCGAAGCCGAGCGTAACCGTGCGGAGGCGCCCACCGGCCTCGACGGCGAGCGCCGCGAGAACGCCCGAGTCGCGTCCGGCCGAGAGGAACACGCCCACATCGACGTCGGAGACAAGGTGGTGGCGGACCGAGTCCAGCAAGGCGGCCCGCACGGTCTCCGGCGCGTCGGCCTCGGCCCCGCCGTCGCGGGCGGACGCCTCGGCGAGCATCTGCGTGAGGTCGGCGAAGTGCCGGGGTGCCTCGGGGCCGTCGGGGCCGATCCACTGCGTGTGGCCGGGCGGGAACGCGCGGATGCCGCGGTAGAGCGTGTGCGGCTCCGGGACATGCCCCCACAGAAAGAAGCCCGCGTGCCCGGCCGGGTCCGGGGAGATGTCCACGCCACCCATCGCGAGGAGCGCCTGGACCTGCGAGGCGGCCGTGAGCGTCCGCCCGTCGTCGGCGACGTAGAGCGGCTTGATGCCGTACGGGTCGCGGGCGAGAAGGAGGCCGCCGCGCTCGGCGTCGTGGAGCGCGAAGGCGTACATGCCGCGGAGGCCCTCGGTCATCCGCTCGCCGCGGTCGCGGTAGAGCGCGAGCAGCACCTCGGTGTCGGATCCCGAGCGGAACGCGTGCCCGCGGCGCTCCAGATCGGCGCGGAGTGCCTGGAAGTTGTAGATCTCGCCGTTGAACGCGATGGTCAGGCGGCCGTCCGGGCTCGCCATCGGCTGCGCGCCGGCCTCCGAGAGGTCCAGGATGGCGAGGCGGCGGTGGCCGAGGCCGGCCATGCCGCCGGTCCAGACGCCCGACCCGTCGGGGCCGCGCGACGCCATCCGGTCGCAGGCTCGTCCGAGCGCGGCGGGGAGGTCGGCGGGGTCGGAGCGGTAGGCGACCGCGGCGGCAATGCCACACATCGTTCGGGGCGGCCGGGAGGGAGTCGCTCGGCCGGCCGCCATAAGCTAGACGACTCGGCGCGGCGCTCGGCGGCGGGAGGGCTTGGCCGGGGTGAGCTTCTGGCGAACCGGCGCTTCTGCGAGCGCCGCTACCGCGTCACGAGCATCCGGCGCATCAGCACCGTCTCGCCGACGGTCAGCCG
>JANPJI010000725.1:0-4792 GCA_031425425.1 Rubricoccaceae bacterium | reverse complement strand
ACCAACGCCTCCGTCGAGACGGCGACGCGGGCGCGGCTCGACGCCGAGCTGCGCGTCGCGCCCGCGCTGACGCTCGGCGTCGGCGGCGGCGCCGTTCGCGAAGCCATCCGGACGGACTTCTTCCAGCGCGCGACGCCCGCGACCACGTTCCCGGCTCACCTCCGGTTCGCGTCCGACCTTGGCCTGTGGGAGGGCTTCGGCTACGCCCAGCTCACTGCCCGCCGCGGGCCGCTCGCCGTCACCGGCGGCCTCCGCGCCGACGCGAGCGGCGTCCTCGACCAGGGCCTCGTCGCGTCGCCGCGCGCGACGGCCTCGGTCGACCTCACGGACCGATGGACGCTCAGCACTGCGGCCGGCGTGTTCACGCAGTCGCCGGAGCTCGTCTCGCTCGCCGTCCGCGACGACCGCGGGGAGCTCGTCAACCGCGGCCTGCGGTGGATCCGCGTCCGCCAAGCCGTCGCCGGGCTCGCGTTCGTGCCGGAGCCGAGCCTGCGCCTCTCGGCCGAGGCCTACGTCAAGGCCTACGGCGGCTACCCGGTCTCGGCGTCGGACCCCCGCGTGTCGCTGGCCAACCTCGGCTCCAACTTCGGGTTCGTCGGCGCGGAGCCGCTGCTCGCGACCGGCCGCGGGCGCGCGTACGGCGTCGAGCTGTTCGCGCAGCGCAAGCGGACCGGCCGCGTGAACGGGCTCGCCTCGTACAGCCTGAGCCGGAGCGAGTTCGCCGGCGCCGACGGCCGCTACCGGCCCTCCGCGTGGGACATCCGCCACGCGCTGACGCTCACCGGCGGACTCGTCGTCGGTGGGTGGGAGGCTGGCTCGAAGGTCACCGTGCAGTCCGGCCGGCCGTATACGCCGTTCGACCTCGCCGCGTCGGCGCGGGAGTACGCGCTCTCGGGCCGCGGCGTGCCGGACCTCGACCGGCTCAACGCCGAGCGGACGCCGGTTTTCGCGCGCGTCGACGTGCGGGTCGACCGGCGGTTCCGGCTGCCGCGCGGCGCGGGCGGCATCGTCTACCTCGACGTGCAGAACGTGTTCAATCGCAAGAACGTGTTCGCGCTCGACTACACCGAGGACCCCGCCGAGCCCGATTTCCTGCGCGAGTCCGAAAACGTGGGTCTGCTCCCGACGATCGGTTTCAGCGTCGAATTCTGAGCCGTCCTCGACAGCCGTAGTCCGTTTCTTCTATCGACCCAACCGATCCTCCTGTGAAACTCTCCGGCAACACGGTTCTCATCACCGGCGGCAGCTCGGGCATCGGGCTCGCCCTCGCCGAAGGCTTTGCCAGGCGCGGGAGCCAGGTCCTTGTGTGCGGGCGAACCGAGGAGACGCTCCGGAAGGCCCAGCAGCGCGTTCCCGGCCTCGCGGTCCTCCAGGCGAACGTGTCCGACGAGGACGACCGGAGGCGGCTGTTCGACTGGGTCGAGGCAGAGCACCCCGACACGAACGTGCTCGTCAATAACGCCGGGATGCAGCGCCGCGTCCGCCTCACCGACGGGGCGGACGCGGTGGATCCCGGGGAGATCGCCCTCAACCTCGTTGCGCCGATCTACCTCACAACCCTTTTCCTCCCCCACCTGTTGCGGCAGGCCGAGCGGGGCCGGTCGCCCGCCATCGTCAACGTCACGTCTGGCCTGGGGTACGTGCCGCTCGCATCGACCCCCGTCTACGGCGCGACGAAGGTCGGACTCCAGGCCTTCACCCGGGCGCTCCGGTACCAGCTCCGGGGCACGGGCGTAGACGTGGTCGACCTCGCGCCGCCGGCGGTGGACACCCCCCTGCTCCGAGGAGCCCTCGCCCCCGACGGCGGGGGTGGCCCGCCGGCGATCACCGCGGAGGCATTCGCCCGCGACGCGCTGCGGGGGCTGGAGAAGGGCCGGAAGGAGATCCGTGTGGGAGGAGCTCAGCTGCTCTACGTGCTGGACCGCCTCGCCCCTCGGCTCGCCTTTCGCCTGCTCAACCGGGTCGCGTCCTAGCGACTCGGCGAACCCGACCGTCTCTGGCCGCAGGCGGCGGTACGTCTAACCAGTCGCCGACGCGCGGTCGGTGTCGCCGTGGCGGGCCTCGCCCGAGCGGATTTCTCGCTCCAGGAACAGGTTGAGGAGCGTCCGCAGGAGCGTGATCGCGGCGAGGGTAAGGATGTCGTCGCGGGACGGCGCGACGGCCGTCGCGAGGATGTCGGCAGCGAGCGTGAACTCGAGCCCGAGCGCCAGCGTCCGCCCGAGGCGCAGGCGGACGCCCTCGGCCGCGTCGCGGTGCGCCGGCCCCCGACCGACGAGCCGGCGGACGTAGCCGGCGGCCGCCTGCACCACACCCCACCCGATCACGAGCGCGGCGACGATCTCAGCTGCCGAGGCGAGGTAGCTGACCGCCATCCGAAGCGTCTCCTCAAACAGGCTCTCGTCGGCTCCGACCGGCGTGGCGTCACCGGCATCGATGCTGAGCAGCACCACAAGCCCGGCGATGATCCCGAGCGCGAGGGCGACCTCGGACCACTCGGCAGGCCGGCGTGCGCCGTCGGGGGTTGAATCGGGCGCAGCCATGGAGTCCGGGCTGGTGACGGCCGAACGTACCGCCGCCGCCCGAGTCAGCCCACCGTGTCGGCGTCGACGCGCCGGAAGACGACCACGACCGTCCCGCGCGCTTCGTCGGCTGCAGGGCGCGCAGCGACGGCGAGGCCGGCGGCGTCGGCTGCCGCGGCGAGGGCCGCCGCCGCCCGCGTGTCGGCCGCGAGACGCGCCTCGATGTCGAGCGCCCCGGCATCGGGGCCGGCCCCGTCGAGTTCGCTCCACAGCCAGCCGCCGGGGGCGAGCACGCGCTGCGCTTCCGCGAACACGTCCGCGAGGCGAGCCGGATCGGGGCGCGAGGCGACGGCCCACGGGGCGAAGGCGTCGGGGTAGCCGAGCGTGTCAGGCCGGGCGAGCGTGACCCGCCGGGCGGCCTCGTCCTCGCCCACGACGCCCGCGAGGCGCGTGCGGGCCACGTCGACGTGTTCGGCGTCCGCTGCGCTGGCCCAGACCTCGAACCCGAGCCGGGCGAGCGCCTCGGCGTGCGCCCCGTCGCCGCAGGCGACGTCCACGACGCGCGTGCCCGGAGCCACCGACGCCATCGTGCGGAGGAGAAACGCCGACAGGTCCATCACGCCGCGCGGCTCGGGACCACGGCCGGGACGTCGGTCGGATCGGCGCTGCTCCAGTCGCACGGCTCGGCGACGAACGTGCACGCCTCGCACCGGACGGTTCGCTCGGAGGCCGCGTGGAGCGAGAGGTGCGAGATCTGGACTGGGAACAGGGCCGGGCTGCCATCGCCGTGAGAGGCCGGGCGGACCTGCGCGGCGACGCACTCGGCGAGCGCCTCGACAAAGAGAGGGTGCCCGTTGAGCCCGTTCGTGACCTCGAAGTGCGTCACGCCCAGAGCCGCGATACGGGCGCGGACGACGACGTCGAGGTCGTAGACCGTCTCGACGCGGTCCGATACGAACGATACCGGCACGACGAGAATGTGCGCGTGCCCGTCGTCGGCGAGCGCGTCCAGGGTGGCGTCGAGCGTGGGGCCGAGGGCGCGTCCGGGCACGAGCGGCGGCAGGAAGGCGACGTGGACAGCCCGTCGCGGGTCGTGCGCCTCGCGGGCGTCAACGACCTGCTGGACGGTGGCGTGGACGAGACAGCAGTACGGGTCGGCCGCTTTTGTGAGGCGCGACTGGTGCGCGCCCTGCGCGCAGAAGACGATCTGGACGCCGGCGCGGGCGTCGCGGGAGAACCGCTGGAGACCCTCGTCGACCCGCTCGGCCATGGCCTGCACGAACTTCGGGTGGGCGGCGTACTCGGGCACGAGCGTCGTCGGCCACACCGGCATCTCGCGCGCGCGTTCGAGGGCCTGACAGTAGGCGACCGACGAGCCCGTCGTCGCCGTCGAGTAGTGCGGGTGGAGCGGCAGGAGCACGACCTGCGTCACGCCGTCGGCGGCCATCTGCGCGGCGGCCTCCTCGCTCGTGGGGTGCCAGTGGCGCATCGCCACATAGGTCCGGAACGTCGCCCCGGTAACGGCCCCGAAGCGCTCGTTGAGGAGGCGTTGGAGCACGGCCGCCTGCTCGCCCGTGTGACGGGTGAGCGGGCTCACGCCGCCGATCTGCTCGTACGCGTCGGCGAGCGGGCGGGCCCGGCGGCGGGCGAGGCGCCGGCTCGCCCTGTCGCGGACGATCGCCGGGACGCCCCAGTCCCCCTCGGCCGGGTCCATCAGCCGGTTGTAGAGGAACGGCTCGACGTCGCAGCGCTCCAGGGGCCCGCCGAGGTTCATCAGGACGACGCCGACGACGTCGCCGGGCGCGAGGTCCAGCGGTCCCTCCCCGGCCGCCGCCTCGCCGTCCCAGATCGGGCGGCGCGACCGAGAACCACGGAGAAACTCGCGAGGCGTCATGCGCGGGGCAGTGCGGGTGGAGCCAGGGATTTCCTGGCACTGGCGCAAGTAACAGACATGCTCGGCCCGCCGTGTCGCGTCTCGTTGAAGAACGCGGAGCGGGCACGGGATTGACACCGGCTCCACATCGCCGCACCGCGGCAACGCCCGTTTCCGAGCGTCCGGGGCCCCTTCAGATCCCGGCGGCCACCTCCGCCAGCGCACGGCGGACCTGCTCCGACGCCAGATCGGCCCACACCTCCGAGACGGCCGTGTCCGGCGTGTGTGTGTCTACCCCTCCCGGGCCTCCGGCGCGGGCGACCAGCTCGGCCGTGCG
This sequence comes from Rubricoccaceae bacterium, assembly GCA_031425425.1. Lineage (GTDB taxonomy): Bacteria > Bacteroidota > Rhodothermia > Rhodothermales > Rubricoccaceae > DASVSE01. Next base: position 63 of record JANPJI010000725.1, on the reverse strand, counting down.
GAGGCGGTGGCGGACGGCGGCTACGCGCGCCTCGGCCGCGTCAAGGCGCGCCGAGAGTTCCAG